>CAIYMY010000082.1 GCA_903927465.1 uncultured Rhodospirillales bacterium
TTTCCACCGGCACATTGGTATAAAAGCCCGAAGGCGGCCACGGCACGCTGTAAAGGACACTCAGCCCCTGCCGCTGGAAACGCGCTTCGATATAGGGGCGGGACAATGTGGCCAGCTTGCGCGCCTGATCATCAGTCCAGGCAAGCTGAGGGATGCTATCCACTTCGAAGAAGGGATCATCATTGCCATAGGCAGAAAGCAGAATCTCACCGATCTGCACCTGCCCCTGTTGCACGCCGCGCTTGATCTGCGGCATCGGCAAAAGGCTGCCATTGGAATGCAGCTGCGCATCAATGCTGGTTTGCGCCTTCACCTCATCCAGGAAGCTGCGGATATTGCGGGTGTGGAAATTACCATCCGGATAGCCGGTGGCGACCTGCCACCTGGCCTGGGCCTGCGCTTCCCGAATAGCCAGCGGCGTCAGAATGAAAGGCGCAGCAAGCATATTGCGGCGTGACAGATTCTTCATGAAAGCCCCCTGTTTTGAATAAATTGCTCGTTAATAGTCGCACTAAAGCTGAAATAGACAAGGGGGGCAGGCATGCGCCCCACCCCCCCTTGAGCAGTTCAGCGATCAATTTGCAGGCAGGGATTGCCCCCGCCGCAATCAGCGCGCGGCCAGATATGCCTCGATCAGCTTCTTGCCATCCTCGCCCGCGCGCTCGATCCATTCCTGGGTCATTTGCTGGCTCACGCGGCGCAAATCGCCCAGCAATTGCTCGCTCGGTTGCAGCACCTGCATCCCGCGCTGGCCGAGTGTCGCTTCGGCCTGGGTTTGGGAATCGCGGCTGAGTTCATAGCCCCGCGCTTCGGCGCGTGCCGAGGCTTCCATCAGCGCAGTCCGCACATCTGCCGGCAGACCTTCCAGCGCGCGCCGAGACACAAACACGGCATTCTTGGTCATCGAAAAACCAAGCGGCGTGAAAATCTTGGCGTAGTCCCAGGCCGAGGTATCAACGCCGGTCGCGGCCGAGGTGATCTGCGCACTCACAATGCCGGTGGCGAAGGCCTGCGCCAATTCAGCCGCCTGCACCAATGTCGGGTTTGCACCGATGATGGTCGCGAAACGATTGGTCATCGGGCTGAAGGTACGGAAGCGCTGCCCGCGCAATTGCTCCAGGCTGGTCACGGGCTGCTGCGCGTAAAGCCCGGCAGCCGGCCAGGGCACCATGTAAAGCAAGCTCAGGCCCTGACGCGCCAGCCGCGCCTCGATGAAAGGCTTTTGCAGATCGGCGAGTTTCTTGGCTTCGGCCAGATTGGTCACCAATTGCGGAATAGCATCGGCATCAAAAAACACATCTTCATTGGCATAGGCCGTCAGCAGAATCTCGCCAACCTGCACCTGTCCCTGCTGCACGCCGCGCTTAATCTGCGGCATGGGCAGAAGGCTGCCATTGGAATGCAGTTGGATCGAAAGCCGTCCGCCCGTTGTCTGTTCGATTTCCTGAATGAAGGTGCGGATGTTGCGTGTGTGCAAATTGCCATCCGCATAGGGGGTGGCCATCTGCCAGCGCGTCTGGGCCTGGCTCAGGCTTGGGGAAAGGGCGGCCAGGCCGGCGGCCCCGGCCAGGAAGTGGCGACGATGAAGCTTCATGGGTTGTTTCCTTCTCATGCCCGGCCCCGCCCCCGCCCGGCTTTCAAAGCGGGTAATCGCGCACCGGATCTACGCCAGATTGCGTCAGAAAATGGCGAATTGCCACTACCTCATCTTTTGAGAGGCTGTGCTGGGTATCGTGGAAGGCATGGGCATGGCTGCCGAGCTTCACGGCCAAGTGGCCGGACCCGTTATGTGACACCTCGGCACCGAGTTCCCCAAACATTGCCTCAAGGACCTTGGGGTCAATATTGGCGCTGACAGGGTGGGAGAAGATGGCGTGCAATACCTTGCGATGACGATGGTTCATGGCCGCTTTGCCTTCCGGATGGGTGTTTAATGGCCCCATCCTGACGCGCCATCAGGCCCGCGCATTGATCATGATCAAGTGCTGGTCGAACCGGTAAGCTGTGTGCGTACCAGCTCAGCAAAATGCCCGCCTTGGGCCACCAATTCCTTGAAGCCGCCGCGTTCGGCGATTTCCCCACCGGCAAAAACCAGGATTTCATCGGCATCGCGCACGGTGGAAAGCCGATGCGCGATGATGAAGGTGGTGCGCCCCGCCATCAGCGCCGCCAGCGCCTTTTGCACCCGTGCTTCGGTGGCGGCATCCAACGCACTGGTTGCCTCATCCAAAATCAGCACGGGCGGGTCTTTCAACAGCGCGCGTGCAATCGCCAAGCGCTGACGCTGCCCGCCGGAAAGGGAGCTGCCACGCTCACCGATCATCGTGTCATAGCCATGGGGTTGGCGCTGGATGAAATCATGCGCTTCCGCCTGACGGCAGGCATGCTCCAAATCATCCTGCGAGGCATCAGGGCGGCCAACCAACAGGTTTTCGCGAATGGTGCGATTGAACAGCATGCTTTCCTGGAACACGACGCCGATATTGCGGCGCAGGCTTTCCAGCGAAACATCGCGCAAATCATGCCCATCCAGCGTCACGCGCCCTTCCTTCGGGTCCCATAGCCGCTGCAACAGCGCCATGGCGGTGGATTTGCCCGCGCCCGTCGGGCCCACCAGTGCAATGGTCTTGCCGGGTGCGGCCGCGAAATTCACATGGCTGAAAATTGGCTGCCCACCGGGATAGGCGAAGGCCACATCTTCAAACGCCACCTCACCTTTCGCGCGGGGGATATCAATCGCATCGGGCTTTTCCGGCACGGTTGTGCGCGCATCCAGCACGGCAAACATCTCGGACAATGAAGGCATCAGCAGCACCAGCCGGGACGCAAAGCCAACCGCGCCTTCAAGCTTGCCGATCAGCATGGTGGCAAAGCCCATGAAGGACACAATCTCCCCCACCGTGGCCTGGCCGCGCAGATGCAGCCAGGTGCCCATCATGAAGATCATGATAACGCAAATGGTAGAAGCGGCTGAGGTCATAACAGAGACCACCGCCCACCAATTCAGCACCGGGAATTGATGCGTGATCACCTGGCGGATGATGTCGCTAAAAAGCCGCGCTTCACTGGAAAGCCGCGTGAAGGATTGCACGACCATCACATTGGAAAGCGCATCCTGTGCGTTGCCGGCCAATTGCGTATGAAGCGCTTCCACCTGCCGCTGCGCGTTTTCCGTCCGGCGAATGACGAAGGCGGCGAGGGCGCCAAAAATCACCACAAGCCCAATCAGCAGCAATCCCAGGCGCCAATTCAGAATAAGCGTGAGCGGCAGCAGCACAATCGCGGAAATGAAAGTGATCAGATGTTCGCGGAAAAAGGAAAGCCAAAGTCCGAACAAATTATCGGAACCCACCAGCATGATCTTCATCAGCCGGCCTGATTGCGTATCCCCATGAAAGGATAGCGGCAGGGACAGCACATGCTGGAAGTAGTCATGCATGACCTTCAGGCGATTGCGATGCGCCATGCGGTCCGCGAACAGCGCCACCGTGACATTGGCGCCAATGGCTGAAAGCCCAATCGCCGCCCAGATAATCAGCAAAGAAAGCGCTTCCGCCCATACGGCCGATTCCTGCATGCGGTCTGATCGCGAGAGCAGGTCAATCACCCGCCCAAACAGCACCGGTTCCAGGAATTGCAGCCCGGCAATGGCAAGCGCTGCCAATACAAGCCCAATGGCCACGGCGCGATCCGCCGCCAGCAGCCTGAGCACCCGTCCGTAAAGCCGCAAAAACTCCATTTCGACCGCCGCCCCAATGTTGGAGTGATCATAGGGGAGGAATCGCCCAAACTGAAACCAGAGCAAAAAGGTTGATCTGGCGGAGGTGACGGGCCACCTTGCGCCACAACTTAATAATCGGGAGGCTAAAGACCATGATCACCCGCCGCAGCTTGGGCGCCCTGGCCGTTGGGGCCGGCTTGCCGCTACCCGCTTTGGCGCAGGGGCTGTCCAACCGCCCCATTCGCCTGGTTATTCCCTTCACCCCCGCCGGGACCACGGATTTGGTTGGGCGGCTCACGGCTGAGCGCCTTTCGGCCCGGCTCGGCCAGCAGGTGGTGGTGGATAACCGTCCCGGTGCTTCGGGCAATGTCGGCGGCGAATTCGTGGCGCGGGCGGAACCCGATGGCCATACGCTACTGCTGACCACCATCGGCACGGGGGCGATCAATTTCGCCGTTTTCGGCAATCGCATGCCCTTCAAGCCTGAGGATCTGGCCGCGGTCGGCCTGATGTGCCGCGTGCCCAATGTGCTGATGGCGGCTAATCGCATGCCGATCCGCACCCTCGCTGACATGGTGCGGGAAGCGAAAGCCAAGCCCGGCGCGCTGAATTACGGCACCGCGGGCATCGCCACTTCCCCCCATGTGGTGATTGAACAAATCCGCCTGGCGCAGGGTATTCAGATCACCCATGTGCCCTTCCGCGGTTCCGCCCCCATGCTGACGGAAATGGTGGCGGAGCGGATTGAACTTGGGATGGACAATATCCCCTCAGCGCTCACCTTTGTGCGGGAAGGTAAAATCCGCGCCATTGGCGTGACGGGTGCTCAGCGCAGCGCCGTGCTGCCGGATGTGCCGACCATTGCTGAGCAAGGCATGCCGGGTTTTGAGGCGACCGCCTGGTTCGGCGTGCTGGCCGCAGGCGCCACACCGGCCCCGATTATCGCGCGGCTTGGCGCTGAGTTGGACGCGATCGGCAAGGAAGCTGATTTCCGCGCCCGCATCGCGGCATTTGGCGCTGATCCGCCGCGGCTCACGCCTGATGGCGGCTCCAGCCCGGAAAGCTTCGCTGCCTTCATGCGGGCCGAAGTGACGCGCTGGGCGGATGTGGTGCGCCAAGCCGATATTCGTGTGGAATAAGGAGCAGATAATGACGCAGAACAACGCCCTGCTGGGACGCCGCATCATCCTGGCCGGCATGGCCGGCGCGCTGGCCGCGCCCGGCATTGCCCGCGCCCAGGCCTTCCCAACCCGCCCCTTGCGGCTGGTGGTTCCCTTCCCGCCCGCCGGGACCACGGATATTGCCGGTCGCATCATGGCCGAACGCCTTTCGGCGCGCATCGGCCAGCCGATCATTGTGGAAAACCGCGCTGGTGCTACGGGAAACCTCGGCGCTGAAATGGTCGTCCGGTCAGAACCCGATGGCTATACGCTTGTGATGTGCACCATCTCCACCGCTGCGATCAATTATTCGCTATGGGGCGCGCGCATGACGTTCAAGCCCGAGGATCTGGCCGCCGTTGGCCTGGTGATCCGGGTGCCGAATGTGATCTTCGTGCCGGCCAATTCGCCTTATCGCAGCGTGAGTGACCTTATCGCCGGCGCCAAGGCCAATCCCGGCAAGCTCAATTACGGCAGCAGCGGTTCGGGCGGTTCGCCGCATATGACCATGGAAATGTTCAAGCTGCGCAGCGGCACGGATATCATGCATGTGCCCTTCCGTGGTGCGGGACCGATGTTGGTGGAGGTGGTGGCAGGCCGCCTCGAATCCGGGTGCGACAATATGCCAAGCTGCATCGGCCATATTCGCGATGGGCGACTGCGCGCCTTGGCGGTTTCCAGCAATGTGCGCGCGGCGGCACTGCCGGATGTGCCGACGCTGGCCGAAGCCGGCATTCGCGATTTTGAGGCGACCGCCTGGTTCGGTGTACAGGCCCCGGCCCGTACGCAGCGCCCGATCATTGAAAGGCTGGGGGCGGAGATTGATGCGGTCACGCGTGACCCTGCCTATATCGCGCGCATTGCGGAGCTGGGCGGCGCACCACCCGCACTCACACCCGCCGGCGGCACCAGCCCCGAGGCATTTGAGGCCTTTATCCGGAGTGAAATCACCAAATGGGCCGAAGTCGTGAAGGTTTCTGGCGCCACGGTGGATTGATGGCTTTTAGCGCTTGCGGGCGCCCCACCCTTGTCGTTGAGGCGTGTACCGTTCACTTTCGTTCACGGGACACACTCCAGACCTTTTTTTGGTCGCATTTTCCGAGTCGCCAAGTGATTCCACTTGGCTTGAAATTGCTCTAGTCTCATTCTTTCAGCAGGGAGAAATTGAAATGAAGATCAGCAGACGTGGCCTTGGCCAGGGTGTTGCCGCTGCCGCCGGTGGCTTGGCGCTGAGTGGCATTGGCGCCGGGCCAGTGATGGCGCAGCGCAGCGCCAATACGCTGCGTGTCGCCTTCCGCGATGCCGTGCCGAATATTGACCCCTATTTCAACAGCCAGCGCACCGGCATCATTGTTGCGCATCAGGCGATGGATGGGCTGGTGCATCGTGACCCCGATACCTTCCGCAATGTGCCCGCGCTTGCGACCGAATGGGCCTGGCAGGGCAATACAGCCATTGATTTCAAGATCCGCCCAGGCGTGAAGTTCCATGATGGCAGTGATTTCGGCGCTGATGATGTTGTCTATACCATGAATGGCATCGCCGAATTGGGCGGGCGGCTTTCAACGCCCGGGAATTATTCCTGGATCGAGGGCGCTGAAAAGCTTGATGCCAATACGGTACGCATCAAGATGAAGCGGCCCAACCCGGCTGCACTTGATTACCTGGCGATGGTCACACCAATCTGGCCCAAGGCGTATCGTGAACGTGTGGGGCCTGAGGGTTATTCCCGCATGCCGATCAGCACCGGGCCATATCGCTTCACCAAGGTAGATGTCTCGAACGGTGTCGAATACGAACGCTTCGATGGCTATTACCAGGGTGGCCCCAAGGGGCGGCCGGCCATCCAAAAAATCACCGCGCGCTATCTTTCCGATGCCGCCACCGAACTGACTGAATTGCTGGCGCAGCGCGTGGATTGGATCTGGAACATGAATCCAGACAATATCGCCAATGTGAACCGCCTGCCCTTCCTGCAAGCACTGCAACAGGAAACCATGCGTGTGGGCTACCTTGGCATGGATTCCGCGGGGCGCACGGGCGCGGGCAATCCCATGACGCATCTGAAGGTCCGGCAGGCGATTTTCCACGCCATTGACCGCCAATCCCTGGCCGAAAAGCTGGTGACAGGCGGCGCGCGGGTGCCGCCAGCGCCCTGCTACCCATCGCAATTTGGCTGCAATGGCGATATCGCCACGCAGTATGAATACAACCCTGCCAAGGCACGGCAATTGCTGGCAGAAGCTGGCTTTGCCAATGGCTTTGACATTGAACTGACATCCTATGTCCAGCCGCGGCAATGGTCCGAAGCGGTGCAGAATTACCTGCAAGCGGTCGGCATTCGTGCGCGCCTGAACCTGATGCAGGTTGCAGCGCAAATCCAACGCTCACAACGCGGCGAATTGGCGCTCGCGATGGGAAGCTGGGGCAGTTTTTCGATCAACGATGTCTCAGCCTTCCTGCCGCAATGGTTCGCGGGCGGAAATGAGGATTACGCGCGCGATCAGCAGGTGATTGACCTGGTGAATGAAGGCGGCAGTTCCTCTGATGAGGCGGTGCGCAAGCGTGCCTATGATGCGGCGATTAAGCGCATCACTGAACAAGCCTATTTCGTGCCGCTGCACACCTACGTCAGCACCTATGCCTTCCAACGGCAGTTGGAATTCAAGGCCTATGCGGATGAATTGCCGCGCTTCTATCAGGCAAAGTGGAAGTAAGGGATTTTGGTCCGAAAAAGCCCCGCCCGGTCAACACTGGGCGGGGTTTTTTATGCCTTGATCAACCAGCCAAATGGCATTCCACCAGCCCATCTTCCAGGCTGGTGATGCGTGGCGTTGTCGCCGCACAGGGGGCGAAACAGGCCGGGCAGCGCGGATGAAAGCGGCAGCCGGGCGGAATATTCGCAGGATCCGGCATGATATCGCCAAGCCCGACATCCGGCACGCCAAGCCCAGGTTCAGGCGTCAGCACGCTATCCAGCAGCGCGCGGGTATAGGGGTGGCGCGGGTCGCGGAACAGCGCCTCACTCTCGCGCTTTTCGACGATGCGGCCCAAATACATGACAGCGACTTCACTCGCCACATGTTCCACCACCGCAAGATTGTGGCTGATGAACAGGTAGGTCAGCCCCAGATCGCGCCGCAATTCCGCCAGCAGATTGAGGATTTGCGCCTGCACGGAAACATCCAGCGCACTGGTCGGTTCATCGCAAACAACGATGCGTGGGCGCAGCACAAGGGCGCGCGCAATGGCCACACGCTGGCGCTGCCCGCCCGATAATTGCGATGGGAAACGCGTGCCCTGTTCGGTGGAAAGCCCAACACGTTCAAGGCTTTCAGCAACGCGGCGATTAACTTCCGAAGTTGTCACATTGCTTTGCGCCACCAGCGGCATGGCGATGATATCGCTGACGCGCCGGCGCGGATTGAGCGATGAAAACGGGTCCTGGAAAACCGGCTGGATCAGCCTGGCGCGCGCGCGGCGATCCATGCCGTCAAGGCGTTTGCCATCCACCAGCACTTCACCAGCGCTTGGTTCCATCAGGCCAAGGATCATGCGCGCCAGCGTTGTCTTGCCGCAGCCGCTTTCGCCCACCACGCCAAGCACACTGCCGGCAGGGACGGAAAAGCTGACATCATCCACGGCCACCACGCGTCGCGGCGCGGCAAATAACCCTTGGCTCGCGCGGAATTCACGGCGCAAGCCGCGCACTTCAATGGCGGGCGTGCTCATGCGGGCACCCCTTCCGGCAGGATGCAGAGCGCCTCGTGCGCGGGGCCAACATCACGGCGCGGCAGCGGGCCAGCGCAGGCGGCTTCCGCAAAGCTGCACCTGTCCCGAAAGCCGCAGCCGGAGAAGCCAGGTGGAATACGCGGCACCACGCCGGGGATGGAGCCCAAAGGGTCGCCGCGCTTCACCTTGCCCGGCACCGGCACGCAGGAAAGCAGGCCGCGCGTATAGGGGTGGCGGGGTGCGCGAAACAGCTCGGCCGTTGGCGCGCTTTCCACAACTTCGCCGGCATACATGACGGAAACGCGGTCCGCGACGCGGGCCACAATACCAAGATCATGTGTGATCAGCAGAATGCCAAGGCCAAGGTCCTTTTGCAGTTCCGCCAGCAAGCGTAGGATTTGCGCCTGCACTGTTACATCCAGCGCGGTGGTCGGTTCATCGGCAATCAGCAATTCAGGATCGCACATCAGCGCCATGGCGATCATGACGCGCTGACGTAAGCCCCCTGAAAGCTGATGCGGAAATTGTCCAAGCCTGAGACCCGGCGCGGTAATGCCAACGCGCGTCAGCAATTCCACAGCACGATCCACGGCTTGCGCGCGCGGTGTGCCGCGATGACGGCGCAAAACCTCGGTCATTTGGGAACCCACTGTATAGGCTGGGTTCAGGCTGGTCATGGGTTCCTGGAAAATCATCGCCATGCGATCACCACGCAGGCGGGACATGCGCTTTTCGTCGTATTCGCGAATATCCTCACCAGCAAAGGAAAGCCGCGCCGCTTCACGCTTGCCGCCCTTCGCGAGCAGCCCCATGACGGCAAGGGAAGTGACTGATTTGCCGCAGCCGCTTTCACCCACCAGGCAATGGGTCTCGCCCTTCTCCACCGTCAGAGAAATACCGCGCACCGCCGCGGTGCCGCCGAAGGTCACGCGCAAATCGTCAATTTCCAGCAGCGCGCTCATCGTGACAGATCCGTGCCCAGCATGTCGCGCAAAGCGTCACCCAACAGATTGACGCCGAGCACCAGCACGAAAAGCGCAATGCCGGGGATCATGATGATCCAGGGGCTGAAGAACATGTATTCCTTGGCCTCAGAAATCATCAGCCCCCAGGAGGGTGCGGGCGGCGGCACGCCAAGGCCCAGGAAGGAAAGCGCCGCTTCCAAGAGAATGGCGAGCGCCATTTCAAGCGTCGCGACAACGGCAAGATGCGTCGCGATATTGGGCAGCACTTCCTTGAGCAGCACGGTCATGGGCGAACATCCCGCGCAACGCGCCGCCGCCACGTAATCCAGATTGCGAATTTGCATGGTGGTGGACCGCGCAACCACCGCAAAGCGATCCCAGAGCAATAGTCCCAGCACCAAAATCACCATGGTGAAGCTGGCGCCCCCCGAAAACCCCGCTACAGCCAAGGCCACCAGCACCACGGGGATGGAAAGCCGCGCCGTGATGGCAAAGACCACCGCATCATCAATCTTCCCACCATAAAAACCGCCCATGACACCAAGGAAAGTCCCGATAATGCCGGAAGTGATGATGGTCGCAACCCCGATGATCATGGAAACCCGCGCGCCATAAATCAGCCGCGACAGGTAATCTCGCCCCAATTGATCCGTGCCGAGGATATTGAGCGGTGACCCGCCTTCCATCCAAAAGGGCGGGATCACGCGCCGCCCAAGATCAAAGGCGAAAGGATCATAAGGCGCCAGCAAAGGCGCGAAGATCGCGACAAAGGTGATGAAGCCCACAATGCCCGCGCCCAAAATTGCCCCAGCATTGAGCCAGATGCGCCGCCGGTCACTGGCGCCGGCGGGCTGCAACAGCGTACTCATGCTGACCTCAAGCGCGGATCAAGCACCGCGTTCAGCAGGTCAGACAAAAGCGTCAGGCCGATATAAATCAGCGCCAATACCAGCACCACGGCTTGCACCACGGGGAAGTCGTTCTTGCTGATACTCTCCCACGCCAGATAGCCAACGCCATGCAGCGCGAAGACCGTCTCAATGACAATCGAACCACCCAGCATGAAGCCAAGCTGCACCGCGGCAATGGCCACCACCGGAATGGCCGCGTTGCGAAACCCGTGCTTCACCAGAATGGACAACCGCGAAAGCCCCTTGGCGCGGGCGGTTCGGATGTAATCGGAAGCGAGTGCTTCAATCATGCCGCTGCGCGTCAGGCGCATCAGCGCTGGGATGGCGGAAAAGGACAGCACGATGGAAGGCATGACGTAATGCTCCCAAGACCCGGTGCCCGAGATCGGCAGCCAGCCCAGGTTCAGGCCCAGCACGATCATCAGCGTAAGGCCGAGCCAGAAGGAAGGCATGGCCTGGCCGATCAGCGCCACCATCAGCACGCTGCGATCCACCCAGGTATTTTCCTTGACCGCCGCCAGTATGCCCAAAGGCAACGCCACACAAAGCGCAATCGCCAAGCCACACAGCCCGAGCGTCATGGTGATCGGCATGCGTTCCAGGATCAGGCGCGCCACGCGTGTCTTGAAGAAATAGCTATCGCCAAAATCGCCCTGCAGCGCGCGCCAGAGCCAATCGAAATACTGCACCCAAAGCGGCCGATCGAGCCCATAGGCGCGGCGGATGAGTTCAATATCTTCCTGCGTGGCATTGGGCCCAGCAATGGAAATGGCAAGATCACCCGATAGCCGCGTGAGCAAAAAGCTCAACGTCAGCACCGTCAGCGCGACCAGTATCGCAACCGTCACGCGGCGTCTTAGAAAATGAAGCATCCCAAAGCCAGCCTAGGCTCGACCGGATGGCGGCGACAAGGGGGCCATCACCAGGCCCCCGCCCAGCCATCCCGGCGCGGATCGGATGCCGCCATGCGTACGCCATTATCCAGCACACGAATGGCCTCCACGCTGCAAGGGCCTTCCAGATCAGGCACGGTCTTCACGCGGTGGCCGCGCGCTTCAAGGGCGCTGATCACCTCGGCCCCCATGCCGCGTTCGATTGTCAGCGAATCCTCACCCCCATGCGGGTAATTGCTTTCCTGACCTGGCTGAGACGATGTCCAGCGCGGGGCTTCCAAAGCCTGTTGCGGGTCCATGCCGAAATCGGCGCAGGCGACCAGCACCTGCGTATTCACCTGCACCTGATTATCCGCGCCGGGCGTGCCGAAGATCAGCCAGGGCTTGCCCGCCTTCATCAGCATCGGCGCATTCATGGTGTGGCGGACGCGCTTGCCGGGTAACAGCGCATTGGCGTGGCCTTCTTCCAAATGCCAGTAAGACATTCGATTATTGAGCAAGATGCCGGTCTCAACGCCGGTAACGCCGGAACCGAAACTGGAATTGATGGATTGAATGGCGGAAACCGCATTGCCATCCGCATCCACCACACAGAAATAGGTGGTATCAGCCTCCGCCATGCCGCGCACCGACAGTTTCGCCGCACGGTCCGTGATGGCGGCGGCGTGTTCCGCGGCGCGTTCGGCTGACAGCAGCATATCAAGCGGCGGGTTCACCGCACCCGCATGGGCCTCGCGGTCCAGGAAGGCGCGCTTCTTTGCTTCCACCATCAGGTGGATCAGCGCGGCGCTGCCCCAGCCGAGCGCGGCAAGGTCAAAGCGAGCCAGGATGCGCGCCATTTGCGCCATGGCGAAGCCCATGGAATTGGGCGGCGTCTGGCGTAATTCAAAACCGCGATACGGCACGGCGATGGGCGGCGCGATGAGCGCTGTCACGGCGGCCAGATCAGCAGCGCGCACCAGGGCGCCCGCCTTTTCCAGATCAGCAGCCAACATCGCGGCAAGCCTGCCCTGATAGAAATCCTGCGGCCCTGCCGAGGCCAGGCGTTGCAATGTCGCCGCCAAAGCCGGCTGCACCAACAAATCCCCCAAGGCGGGCGGCTTGCCTTCCGGCAGGAACAGCGCGGCACTCAGCGCATCCGGGGAAAGCCGCGCGCGGTTTTCGCCGGCGAAATGGCGCAAAGCATGGGTCGCCGCAAAACCATCCCGCGCCGCTTCAATCGCGGGGCCAAATAGCGCGCCCCAGGGCTTGCTGCCTTCCGCGCCATGCAGCGCGGCAATCCCAGCCACCATGCCGGGCGTTTGGATGGAAAGCGGGCCCTGCACCGGAATGCCACCCGCCGCGCGATAATGGGCAATGCTGGCCGCCGCCGGCGCCGCGCCAGTGCCGTTATAGGTATTGCTGGCGCCGGTTTTCGCATTCCAGGCATGGTAGAAACCATCGCCACCCAGCCCCGACATATGCGGTTCCACCACACCAAGCGTAACTGCAATGGCCACCGCCGCATCGGCTGCATTGCCGCCGGCGCGCAGGATCTCCATCCCCGCTGCGGTGGCGACCGGATGATTGCTCGCAACCGCCCCGCGCTTTCCCATAATCAATGGGCGGCGCGCGCGAAGTCCTTCATAAGCCATGGTTCAGCCCCCGAGATTCATGCGTGAGACAATCGGCGCCCAGCGCGTCACTTCCGCCTGCACATGCGCCGCTGCGGCGGCAGGTGATGGATCGGGCCAGGTCTCCACACCCGCCGCTGCCAGGCGCTGCTTCACCGCCGGATCGGCAACCGCGCGCAGCGTCGCTTCGCGAATGACGCTGAGTGCTTCTTCCGGCGTGCCGGGCTTGGCGAACAATACCTGCCAGGCCGTGACTTCATAGCCAGGCACACCAACCTGCGCGAGCGCGGGCAGCCCAGGCACAAGATCGGATGGTGTGGCAGAACTCACGGCCAAGCCCCGTACGCGGCCATCGCGCATCAGAGGCATCAGCAGGGTTGGGCTATCAATGGTCAGGTTCATCCGCCCCGCGAGCAAATCCTGCACCGCATTGGCCGCGGTACGATAGGGCACGATGGTAAAGCTGGTGCCGGAAAGCTGACGGAACAATTCTCCCGCCAGATGATTGGTCGCGCCGGGATTGGTGGCGCCGTAATTCACCTCTTCCTTTTTCTGCGCGAGCCAAGCGAGCAAGGAAGGGACATCCCGCGCCGGCACATCCGGATGGACCGCCAGCACAAAGGGCTGCCGGCCCACCAGCGCGAGGGGGATGAAATCCGTCACGGGGTCATGCGCAAAGTTCGGATAAATCGCCCGCATGACCGGGTGGTTATTGGTGCCAATGAAAATCGTATTGCCATCGGCGGGCAGGCGATGAAACGCCGCCGCACCCACGGTGCTGCCCGCGCCCGCGATACTTTCTGGCACCACCGGGCGGCCAAGCTGGGTTTGCAAGGCATCCGCCAGGATGCGCCCCACCACATCCGTCACGCCGCCAACGCCCACCGGGATGATCATGCGAAGTGGCCGTGCCTGGGCGAATGCAGGGGCAGCCAAGCCAAGCGCAGCAGCGGTGAGGAGGGAACGACGCAGCATGGGAGAATGACCTTTTGATTTTGCCATAACGCAACCCTAGCCTGCCCTGGGCATTCTGCCAGCCCTAATACGCTTGTCTTTCCAAGCCCAGCTTTTCAGGCTTAGCTCATCCGCAAAACGGGGGACGCGACATGGCGAGCATTATTCTCATTCACGGGGCCTATCAGGGCGGCTGGATTTGGCGCTTTGTCGCCGAACGGCTCCGCGCCGCCGGCCATGATGTGCATGCGCCAACGCTGGATGGCTGCGCGGAACGCCGCCATCAGATGCGCGCGGGCATTGATACCGAAAGCCATGGCCAGGAAATTGCCGAATATCTCTATTACCATGATCTGCGCGATGCGGTGCTGGTGGGTACCTCAGCCGGCGGCATGGTGATGGCGGCGGCTGCGGAACGCGCGCGTGACCGCATTGGGCGCCTGGTTTTCGCCGATGCGCTGGCGCTGATGGATGGCGAGAAGATTCGCGACATTGTGACACGCCCGGCTGCCATCAATACGGATATCGCGCTTGGCCCGGGCCGGGACGATGCGCTGGGCCGCCTGTTTCTTGGCATGGATAAGGGCTTGGCCGAATGGGCGGCGGATCGCATCTCGCTGCACCCAATCAACACCTTCACCCAACCGGTAAAATTGCCAAGCTTCTGGCAGCAATCCTGGCAGGCTTCCGTGATCTATTGCCCGCAGGCGGCCAATCCAGGTGAAGCGCATCAGCGCCGCTGCGCGGAAAAACTCGGTGCGCGCTGGCATGTGATTGACACGGGCCATTACCCCATGCTGACCACACCGGATGAGCTTGCGCGCATCATCATCTCCGGCTGAGCCTTACGATCTTGCCGTCATTGGTGGCGGCATCAATGGCGCGGGCATTGCGCGTGATGCTGCGGGCCGCGGGCTTTCCGTGGTGCTGTTTGAGAAGGGTGATCTCGGTGGCGGCACATCGGCCAATTCCACCAAGCTAATCCATGGTGGCCTGCGTTATCTGGAACATTACGAATTTCGCCTGGTGCGCGAAGCGCTGATTGAACGCGAAATCCTGCTTGGCATTGCGCCGCATATCATCTGGCCCTTGCGCTTTGTGCTGCCGCATCACCAGGGCCTGAGGCCCGCCTGGCTGCTGCGGCTTGGGCTGTTTCTGTATGATCACCTCGGCGGGCGAAAGACACTGCCGGCAACACGGCGGATTGACCTGACGCGTTCACCCCTCGGCGCGCCGCTCAGCCCTGGGCATCGCATCGGCTTTGAATATTCCGATTGCTGGGTGGAGGATTCGCGCCTGGTGCTGCTGAACGCCAAGGATGCGGGGGAACGTGGTGCCGCCATTCACCCGCGCATGGCGGTAAGTGCCGCGCGGCGCGAAGGCGCGCTCTGGCATATCACCGCTGAGGGCCGTGATGGGACAGCCGAATTTCAGGCCCGCGCCTTGGTCAACGCCGCCGGCCCCTGGGTTGGCGCGGTGCAGCATGCGGTGATGGGCAGCAATCAGCCGGCGCGCCTCAGGCTGGTCAAGGGCAGCCATATTGTGCTGCCGCGCCTTTATGATCATGACCGCGCCTATATTTTCCAGAACGCCGATGGCCGCATCATTTTTGCCATTCCCTATGAACGTGACTTCACCCTGATCGGCACCACCGATGAAGATCACCCAAACCCAGACGAAGCACCACAAATTTCGGAAAATGAGGTCACCTATCTCTGCGCGGCGGCTTCCAGCTATTTCCGCACGCCAGTAAAGCGCGAAGATATTGTCTGGACCTATTCAGGGCTCCGCCCGCTTTATGATGATGGGGCAAGCAAGGCGCAGGAAGCGACGCGCGATTACGTGCTGAAGCTGGATGCGCCGGCGGGTCAGGCGCCGCTGCTCAATATCTTCGGCGGCAAGATCACCACCTATCGCAAACTGGCCGAGGCTGCCTTGGCCGAGCTTCGCCTGAAACCCGAAAAGGCCGGCTGGACCGCCCGGGCGCCGCTCCCCGGCGGGGATTTCGCGCCGGATGGCTTCCCCGCGCTGTTTGCCCGCTTCCGGCACGACTTCCCGCTGCTGCCAGACGCGCTTTGCACCCGGCTGCTCCGCGCCTATGGCACACGCGCCTGGCGGATTTTCACCCCCGGCCAGGACCCCGGCCCGGCCCTTGGCGCCGATTTGCACGCGGCGGAGCTTGACTATCTCCGCCGCGAGGAATGGGCCACAACGGCTGAAGATGTACTCTGGCGCCGGAGCAAGCTTGGGCTGCGCTTCGATTCCGGGGCACGGGAAAGGCTGGCCAGGCTGTTGGGCGGCTGAAAGACCGAAACACAAGCTTCGCGAAACTGTCTTTTACCTGTAATAAAGCCTGGGTATCGGGCAGCAGCCTCAACAAAAAAAGGAGAGCTTTCATGCAACGTCGTCACATTTTGCTGGGAACATCGGGTCTGCTCGCGGCCCCCTTCATTGCACCTTCCGCGCGCGCCCAGGGCCGCACCGAAATCCAATTCTGGTATGGGCTGGGCGGTGCGCTTGGTGAGCGCGTGGCCGAACAGGTGACCCGCTTCAATGAAAGCCAGCCGCGCTTTCGCGTGAATGCCAATTTCCGCGGCTCCTATGTGGAGGTCATGACCGGCGCCATCGCCGCCTGGCGCGCCGGCACGCCACCGCACATTGCGCAGGTTTTTGAAGTCGGCACCGCCACCATGATGGCCGCCGGCCCCGCGATCCGCCCAACCCATGAATTGCTCGGCGAAGCCGGCATTACGCTGGACCCGAAGCGCTATCTGGCCGGTGTGCGCGGCTATTATTCCGATACGCAAGGCCGCATGGTTTCCATGCCGCATAATTCTTCTTCCGCGGTGCTGTGGATCAATCTGGACGCTTTCGAAAAGGCTGGGCTTTCCACGACCGATCTGCCGAAAACCTGGGCCGAGATTCGCGCCGCTGCGCAAAAGATCAAGGCGACCAATGCCGCCGAAATCCCGATCAGCACCGCCTGGCCAACCTGGGTGATGTTTGAACAAATGTCTTCCATCCATGATGTCGGCCTTGCCACCAAGGCCAATGGCTTTGAAGGCCTGGATGCCCAGATGAACCTGGGTGCGCCGATTTTTGCCAAGCACACCAATATGCTGCTTGAGATGCAGCGTGAGGGAACCTTTGTGTATGGCGGGCGCGATGGCGATGGCTTCGCAAGCTTCCCCGCCGGCAAGGCCGCCATGTCCTTCAATTCCTCAGCCGGTCGCGCGCAGGTGCAACGCGAAGCGAAGTTCCGTTGGGCGTCCGTAGTGCTGCCCTATCATGGCGATGTCACGCAATCCCCGCGCAATGGCGTAATTGGTGGCGCCAGCCTTTGGACGCTGACCGCGCGCAACCGCACGGCGGAAGAATATCGCGGCGTGGCGGAATTCTACCGCTTCATCTCGGAAGTTGAGCAGGATAAGTGGTGGCACCATGTCACCGGCTATGTGCCGCTGACGCTGGCCGCTTATGAGGCTTCGCGCGCTGAGGGCTTCTATACCCAAAACCCGGGCGCCGATGCCGCCATCATCCAGCTTTCCCGTGCGGAACCCACGCCGAACAGCCAGGGCTTCCGCTTGGGTGGCTTTGTGGAAATTCGCAACATCATCCAGGAAGAGTTGGAGCGCGGCTTCCAGGGCCAGCAGAATGCCGAAACCTTGCTCGGCAATGCCAATCGCCGCGCCGATGTGGTGCTGCGCAATTTTGAGCGTGCGAATCGCCGCTAATCGCGTATCGGGGCCGCCTTCGCGGCGGCCCCCTCTTTTTCGGTATGTTTGATCGCATTTTCCGAGCCGCCAAGTGAGCCCACTTGGCTTGAAAATGCTCAGTTGAGGTTCCATGCAGCGCAAGGCGATATTCAACAATAAGCTGCTGCCCTATCTGCTGCTGGCGCCGCAGCTTGCCATTACCTTTGTCTTTTTCTTCTGGCCAGCGGGGGAAGCCGTTTGGTATTCCTTCATCCGCCAGGATGCCTTTGGCATTTCCAAACAATTCGTCGGGTTTGAGAATTTCACGGATCTTTTCGCTGACCCGTTGTATCATCAAGTCATCATCAATACGCTGATTTTCTCATTGGCCGTGACCGTGCTTGCCATGGGCTTGGCGCTTGGCCTGGCGGTGCTGGCCGACCGGCATATTCGCGGCAAGGATGGCTATCGCACCTTGCTGATCTGGCCCTATGCCGTGGCGCCGGCCATTGCCGCCATTCTTTATATTTTTCTGTTCCACCCGGATATCGGGCTGATTGGCCGTGCGCTGAAGGCAGCGGGCGTTGACTGGAATTATACGCTGAATGGCAATCAGGCCATGCTGGTGGTGGTGCTTGCTGCGGCATGGAAACAGGTTTCCTACAACTTCCTGTTCTTCCTGGCCGGGCTGCAATCCATACCGCGCAGCGTTTTGGAAGCAGCCGCCATTGATGGCGCATCGGCCACGTATCGCTTCCGCACGGTAATCTTCCCGCTGCTGTCGCCCACTACCTTTTTTCTGCTGGTCATCAATATCACCTACGCCTTCTTCGACACTTTCGGCATTATTGATGCGCTGACGAAGGGCGGGCCGGGCAATGCCACGCAAACCCTGATATACCGCGCCTATATTGATGGTCGGGTCAATCTGGATCTCGGCTCATCCTCCGCGCAATCCGTGGTGCTGATGATTGCAGTCATGGCGCTGACTTTTGTGCAATTCCGCTTCATTGAACGCAAGGTGCATTACTGATGGCGGAAGCGCGCAACAGTATAGCCGCCCCCGTGGGCATGGCTGGCAGCAACCCCAGGGCGGATATGCTGACCCATGTTGTCCTGGTACTGGGCGTGCTGCTTTTCGCGCTGCCGATCTGGATTGTGCTGATGGGCTCCACCCATGATGCCGGCACCATCGGCCGCGGCGATGTGCCCCTGCTGCCGGGCGCCGAGGCCGCCGCGAATTACAGCGCGGTCTGGAACCAGGGGAACAAGCAGCGCGCCGGCGTGCCGGTTTCAACCATGATGTTCAATAGCGCCATTATGGCGCTGCTGATCACCTTCGGCAAAATCGCGATTTCCATCATCTCGGCCTATGCGGTCGCCTTCTTTTCCTTCCCCGGGCGCATGCTGTTCTTCTGGGCAATTTTCATCACGCTCATGCTGCCGGTTGAAGTGCGCATTTTCCCGACCTTTCAGGTGGTATCCGATCTTGGCCTGGTGAATACCTATGCCGGTCTGATCGTGCCTTTGATTGCTTCCGCCACCGCGACTTTGCTGTTTCGCCAATTCTTCCTGACCATACCGGATGAATTAGTGGAAGCCGCCAAGATGGATGGTGCGGGCCCGATCCGCTTTTTTAAGGATGTGGTGCTGCCGCTATCCGCCACAAATATCGCCGCACTTTTCGTCATTCTATTCGTCTATGGCTGGAACCAATATCTTTGGCCGCTGCTGGTGACGACCTCCACCGATGTGGAAACCATCATGATCGGCATTGTGAAAATGCTCGGCTCCCAGGGGGATACGGAATGGCATCTGGTCATGGCGACAACGGTGCTGGCACTTCTGCCCCCCGTTGCCATCGTGATCCTGATGCAGCGCTGGTTCGTCAAGGGATTGGTCGAGACTGAGAAATGAGAAACCCCCATGGCTGAACTCAAGCTTTCCGGCATTGTAAAGAATTTCGGCGCGGTGCGCGTCCTGCATGGCATTGATCTTGTCGTGCAGGATGGGGAGATGATTGTGATTGTCGGCGCTTCCGGCTGCGGCAAATCAACCTTGCTTCGCATTGTGGCGGGGCTGGAACGCAGCACAGGTGGCACGGTGCTGATTGATGATCGGGACGTGACGGCGCTTGAGCCTGCCGCGCGCGATATCGCCATGGTGTTTCAGAATTACGCGCTTTATCCGCATATGCGCGTCTTCGACAATATGGCCTATGGTCTGCGCATTCGCGGCCTTTCAAAGGAAGATATCAAGCGCCGCGTTCAGGAAGCCGCCGATCTGCTCGGCCTTTCCGAATTGCTTGATCGCCGCCCGCGGGAGTTATCCGGCGGTCAACGCCAACGCGTTGCCATGGGCCGCGCCATTGTGCGTGAACCCAAGCTGTTCCTGTTTGATGAACCGCTTTCGAACCTGGATGCGAAGCTTCGCGTTGCCATGCGCGCGGAGATCAAGCGCCTGCAACGCCGGCTTGGCGTCACCAGCCTTTTCGTCACGCATGACCAGGTGGAGGCGATGACGCTCGGCGATCGGTTGGTTGTCATGCATGAGGGCCGTGCCGCGCAAATCGCCTCTCCCATGGAAATTTTTGAGCGCCCCGCTGATACCTATGTCGCGGGCTTCATCGGCAGCCCTTCGATGAATTTCTTGCCCGCCACCATCACGGAAGATGCCAAGGCCGCCACGCTTTCGGATGGCAACATCATCGCCCTGCCGCCGGGACAATTTGCCGCGCGTCCCGGGCAGAAAGTGACGCTTGGCATTCGGCCAGAACATATCAGCCTGACAGGACCACTTCGCCTGACCATTGATCTGGTTGAACCGCTGGGGTCGGAATGCGTGGTGCATGGCAAGCTTGCTTCCGGTGAAATCATGGCCTTGCGCCTGCCCGGCGCGCCGCCTTCCGCCACGGTGCTGGACATCGCGCCGCGCACCGAACATCTGCATGTCTTTGATGCTGAAACGGGCAAACGGCTGCCGCCGCCCGCCTGATCAGCCTTACGCCTGTCCGCGTTCGATCAGCAGGCGCTTCACCTCATTCTTCGGGACCTTGCCGTAACCAGAACGCGGCAGCGCATCCCACACCACGATCTTAGCCGGCCATTTATAGCGCCCAAGCTTTCCATCCAGATGCGCCATCACTGCCGCCGGATCAATCGTGGCACCCGCTTCGGCCACCAGCACCGCAACCCCGCTTTCACCCCATTTCGCATCCGCAACACCCACCACACAGGCTTCCGCGACGGATGGGTGCGTCAGCAGCGCTTCCTCAACCTCGCGCGGATACACATTGGACCCGCCAGAGATATACATGTCCGAAGCGCGACCCGTGATGTACAAAAAGCCGCGCGCATCCAAATGGCCGAGGTCACCGGTATGGAACCAGCCGCCGGCAAAGGCCTTTTCATTGGCGGCATCATTTTCGAAATAGCCAGCGAATACCGCAGGGCCACGCACGCAAATATCGCCGGTTTCGCCTGCGGGTAAGGGCTGGTTCGCGGTATCCAAAATGGCGACCTCAATCCCCGTGCGCGGATAGCCGCAGGAACCAATTGGCATGGCAGGATCATCTTCCAGACTATGCCAGGCGGGCGGCAACACGGTGATATTGCCTGTCACTTCGCCCAAGCCGAAATACTGCACCAGGCAGGGGCCGAGCTTGCCCAGCGCGTATTTCTGATCCTCCCGATACATCGGCGCGCCGGCATAGATCACGTGGCGCAGCGACGCATGATCATGCGTATCCACGGCGGGATCACGACAGAGCGTATTCAGGATGGTAGGCACGGTGAACATGTTTGAAACACGATGCGCTTCAATCAATCTCCACGCTTCCGGCACATCAAACCGCTCACCGGGCAACAGGATGGAGGCCGCGCCGCGCGCCACTTGCGATAGCGCATGCACACCAGCGCCATGGGAAAGCGGCGCCACCACTAAAGACGCATCATTCTCGGTCAGCCCCGGCATCAGATCGGCGATATGATTATTGATGACAAAAGCCATCTGCCCATGGGTCAGGATGCCGCCCTTGGGCCGGCCCGTGGTGCCGGAGGTATAGAAGAACCAGGCCGGATGATCGCGATCCACATCGGCGGGCAGCGTCACGGGCGCGGCAGTACCTTCGGCGATCAAATCCTCCCAGGAAAAGCCAGCGCCATCGCCAATCGCGATATCCAGCATGCAGGCAGGGTTTTCCGCGCGGCAGGCGGCGCGATGTTCCGGGAAGGCCACATCGAAAATCTGCGCCTTGCAGCGCGAAGACCCAGCCAGATAGGCGGCCTCTGGCGGGCTCAGGCGGAAATTCGTCGGGACCCAAACCGCGCCAATCAGCCAGCAGGCCCAAACGCCTTCAAAAATCGCATTATTGTTGCGCGAATGGATCAGCACGCGATCGCCCGCGCCAATGCCGCGCGCGCGCAAGCCGGCAGCGGCGGCACAGGCCCGCGCCGCGATCTCCGCCCAGTTCCAGACCTTGTCGCGCCAGATCAGCCCGGGGCGGTCTGGCAGGCGGCGGGCGGTTTGCAGCAGCATGGCGCCCAGGTTGGAAGTCGGGATCATGCGGCGTCTCCTTTTTTTTGCGGCGCCCTTTCGGCGGTTCGCGCGATGTTTCGCTTGCCTCCGGCGCTGGCCTTGGGCAAGTGATGATCATAGTCTGGACTTTACCAAAGGGAGAAGAACGCCATGAACACCCCATTCCAGGGCGCGACGCGCCGTAACCTGCTGCTGGGCGCCGGCGCGCTTGGCCTGGCCGCCCCCAGCATTGCGCGCGCCCAGGGGCAATACCGTGCCGAATACAAGGTCTCGGTTGTGGGCAATCGCCCGCTGCCGATCTCCGACGGCGCCTTCACCTGGGCGGAGCTGGTCACCGAACGCTCGGGCGGGCGGATCAACATGAAGGTCTATCCGGGCAGCCAATTGGTGGGCGGTGATCAGACGCGCGAATTGGTGGCTATGCGCCAGGGCGTGATTGATATGGCGGTATTTTCCACCATCAATATCTCCCCGCAAATCCGCGAAATGAACATCTTTTCGCTGCCCTTCCTGATGCCCAATCACCGCGCCTATGACGCGATCATCAATGGAGAAGTTGGGCGCGATTTGTTCGGCACGCTGACCAGCCGCGATGTGACGCCGGTCGCCTGGGGCGAGAATGGTTTCCGCGAAATCTCCAACAGCAAGCGCGAAATCCGCAAGCCGGAAGATCTGCGCGGCCTGAAAATTCGCTTCGCGGCGGGCGCGATTTTCAGCGAAATCTATCAGAGCCTGGGCGCCAATCCGGTGCAAATGTCCTTCGCTGATCTGCAACCCGCCCTTTCCACCGGTGCGGTGGATGGCCAGGAAAATCCGGTCAATCTGTTCCTGGGCTTCCGCATGGACACACTTGCGCAGAAGCATCTTTCCATCTGGAATTACTGCGCTGATGCCTGCATTTTCGTCGCCTCCAAGACAGTGATGGAAAGCTTCGCGCCGGCAGATCGTGACCTTGTCATCGCCTGCGCGCGGGAAGCGGCGCTGAAGCAAATCGCGGCGGCGCGCAAGGGCCTTGGCATTGATGGCGACCGTTCTTCCATTGAAGAATGCGTCCGCCGCGGTGTGGCGGTGGCGGAACTGACGCCGGCTGAAAAGCAGGCTTTCGCCCGCGCCACGCGGCCCGTCTATGACAAATGGGCGCAGACCGTGGGCAGTGCGCTGGTGCAAAAGGCTGAAGCCGCTATCGCCAGCGCGATTGCCTGACGCGCCATGAGTGTCGAGTTGGATCCGGGGGCAACGCTTCCGGATCCGAAAACCCGCATTCCGCTTAGTTTCGAACGCGTCCTGCTCGCCATGGCAATGGCAACCATGGCGCTGATTACGGCGGCCAATGTGCTGGTGCGTTACCTTACGAATGTTTCTTTTGCTATCACGGAAGAATATTCGGTGGTGCTGATGGTGGTGATTGCGCTGATCGGTACGGCGCTCGCCATCGCAACCGGGCGGCATATCCGGGTTGGGTATTTCACCGATCTGATGGGCAAGGTTGGGCAACGCCGGGCAGAAATGCTGGCGCTGATCATTGCCATTATTTGCTTTGGCTTGCTCGCCATTTTCGGCGCCAAGCTTGCCTACGACGAATATCGCTTTGAAGTGCTCTCCAATGGGCTCGGCAATCCGCAATGGCTCTATACCGGGTGGCTGCCTTTGGTCTCGCTTTTGGTCATTGCGCGCGCGGCGGGCCGGCTGATCCGGTTGGCTCGCGGAGAGGATGGCTGAACCATGATCGCCACCATCCTATTCCTCGCTTTCGCCGTACTGCTCGCGGGCGGCGTGCCGGTCGCGATTTGTCTTGGGCTGGCCGGCGCTTTCGCCATTTGGCTCGCGGATCAATCCATCATGGCAATGCCTACCAATGTCTATGCCGGGATTGCGAAATATCCGCTGATCGCCATTCCCATGTTCGTCCTGGTGGGCAGTGTGTTTGACCGTACCGGCGTAGCACTTCGGCTGGTACGTTTCGCGACTTCCCTGGTGGGGGCGGGGCGCGGCGCGCTTGCGTCCGTCGCCGTCCTGGTCGCGATGGTGATCGGCGGCATATCGGGATCAGGCCCCGCCACCAGCGCGGCGGTGGGTCAGGTGGTGACGAAAAGCATGGCGGAAGATGGCTATCCGCGCCCCTTCATCGCAAGCACCGTGGGTGCTGCTGCGGCCACCGATATCCTGATCCCGCCTTCGATTGCCTTCATTGTCTATGCCGTGCTGGTGCCGGGTGTTTCCGTGCCCGCCATTTTCGCCGCCGGCATGATCCCAGGGATTCTCGCTGGGCTTTGCATCATCGCCGCCGTGGTGATCATTTCCATCCTCAAGGATTTCGGCGGCAAGGCGCGTCAGAAGGAAGCCATTGCCGTCTGGCAGAGCTTCAAGGAAGCCTTTTGGGGCCTGATGGCGCCGGTGGTGATCCTGGGCGGTATGCGGCTTGGGTTTTTCACGCCAACGGAAGCCGCCGTTGTCGCGGTATTCTATGGGCTCTTTATCGGCTTTTTCGTCTATCGCAGCCTGACGCTGCGCGATGTCTATGAAATGCTGGTGGAGGCTGGGGAAATCTCCGCCGTCATTCTGATCGTGATTGCCTTGGCGACGGTTTTTGCCTGGTCCACCAGCACGCTTGGTATTGTGCGCCCGGTTGTGGAATGGGTGGTCGGGCTTGGGTTTGGTTCGGCCGGCACGCTGGCGCTGCTCACGATTTTTCTGATCATTATTGGCATGTTTCTGGATGGCATTTCGATCTTTCTGATCATGCTGCCGGTGCTGCTGCCGATTGCCGCTGCCTTTCAGTGGGACCTGACCTGGTTTGGCGTAGTGCTGACCATGATGATCGCGATCGGCCAATTCACGCCGCCCATGGCGGTGAATCTCATGGTTTCCTGCCGGATTGCGGGCGTTTCCATGGAAAGCACCGTGCCTTGGGTGATCTGGCTGGTGCTGGCCATGTTGCTTTCGGCCGTGGCCGTCATGGCCGTGCCGGATTTGGCGCTGTGGTTGCCGCGCGTGATGGGGCTTGGGTGAAGCGAGGGTTCAACCAAGCCTCAGCCCAAGTTCCTGCACGGTTTTTCGTTCATCCTCATAATGCGCCGCAGCAGCCACAGCGTAATCGGCGCTGTTCAGATAGCGCACCGGCATGTCGAAGCGCGCGATCACCGCCAAATGTGCGGGGTCAAATAGCGCTTCCTTGAAGGCATCATGCAGCACGCGCACCACGCCGGGGTCGATGCCGCGCGGCCCGCCGATGCCATAGGTGCTTTCCCCCAGCACGTCATAGCCAACCTCCCGCAGTGTAGGCACATTCGGGAAGCGCGTTGCCCTTTCGCTCATCCATACGGCCAAGGGGCGCACACGCCCTTCAAGTGCCATATCCGCCCAAGCGCTGGTCTCGGCCGAGAAATGGATATCGCCGGCCAGTAGCGCTTGCAGATTAGGCGCAGCGCCGCGGAAGGGCACCGTCACCCAATCAATGTCAGCAAGCCGCGCCAACCGCGTCATTTGGATATCGGTCGTATTGGCGCCGGGCGTGCCATAATTGAACTTACCCGGATTGGCGCGCGCATCGGCCAGCAATTCCTGCATGGTCCGCCACGGCGCATCGCGGCGCACCACGACGCCGCCCATATAGCCCACCAGGCGAATGACCCAGGTGAAATCCTGCATCGGGTCCCATTGCGGCCTTTCCTGCATCAGCGGCATACGGAAAGTGCCATTCGACATTTGCGCGAGCGCATAGCCATCGGGCCGCGCCTCGCGCGCCAGGAATTGCGCTGCCAAGGAACCACCCGCGCCGGGCTTATTGTCCACAATGATAGGCTGGCCGAGCCGCTTCGCCGCCTGTTCACACAGCGCGCGCATTTGAATGTCAGTGGCGCCACCTGGCGTCCAGGGTACCATCATGCGCAATGGCCTATCCGGAAACCGCGCCTGCGCCAGCGCGGGTGTCGCCAGTGCCCCACCGAAGCCCACCATCACGGCACGGCGACCAAGCCGCTTGACCATGCCTTCCTCCCACTTCTTTCAGGAAAGGCTAGACGAAGCACTCAGCCAAAAGCGAGCATTTTTTGGTATCCAAAGCGTCACCGCCTCGGCAAAAAAAACCGTGACTGGCCAGGACCAGTCACGGTTTTGCGCAAGGCGGCACCAGCACAGCTTGCGCCATGCCGGCAATGTTACTTCAGGTGGTCTGCTGGATCGCTGATAGAAGCCAGCGCTCCTCGGGACCACTGCGGACAAAGGTCCAAAGCTCGGTCGAGGTCTGGCGCTCAGTTGTGCTGCCATCCACAACCTTGCCGGATGCCTGCTCAAAGCTTGCGTCCAGCAAGCTGAAGCGCATGGCAACCGTCGCGTAATCCAGGCCGTCCTCGTGCCAAGCTTCGGAAAGGTCACCGCTTTCCAGCTTCACATCGCGGGTTTCATTGCGCCAGCCACGCGCATCCAGATCGCGGTAGTCATTCGCGAAATAGCCAACCATTTCAGGCGTTGCGAATTCCCGCAGGCCCTTCAGGTCGCGGCGTGACCAGGCGGCATTCACCTCAATCAGGCTTTGCTCAAACGCCTGATAATCCTGCGGCGTCACTTGGACCTCGCGCGCGGGCGCGGCATAGGCGCCACCCGCAGCAGCCGCACCACCCATGGGGGCGGGTTCCATCTGGCGCTCATAGCCGGAAGGCCCGGCCATGGCGGGGGCGGCCTGGCGGCGGCGGAACAGGCGGAAAGCGAACCAAATCAACCCGCCGATCAGCGCCACTTGCAGCAGCATGCCAAGCATCGCGGCGAGCCCGCCGGCGTCGCCCAATAGGCCACCGCCCAGGAACATGCCGATCAGGCCGCCCATCAGCAAACCACCAGCAAGCGCGCCCATGAAGGAACGCTGCGGTTGCGCTTGCGGCGGCATGCCGGGACGCGCGGCGCCGCCGGCCTGTTGCGGGCCAGAAGGCTGCGTTGCCGTCCGTTCCATCGGGCGCGCGGAATTGGGCGCGGTCTGGGTCGGCGGTGGCGCGGAATAGGTCCGGCTGCCGCGGCTGCCGGAAGATGAATTCCCGCCCGGCTTGGCATCGGCCAGGACCGGCGCCAAAACCAGGGCAAGGGCTGCGAAAGCGGTTAGAAAATAGCTTGGGCGACGCATAGGAATCCGAACCTCCCGAACATGAACAGTTCTTAATATAGACATTTCTACGCCAAAGCGAAGGGGTAAATCGCGCCAGATGAGATTGAAGCTTTGGCGTGGCCGGGCCAAAAGGAATGAAGGGGCACACTGTGGCTCAATTTTATACGTCTCGCTAGTAGGTTTCTGCTAACATTCCCAGGCATATGTCCAATCCACGCACCTCCGCCGCCAATATTCAGTCAAGCCGGACCTCGTTGCAGGACGCCCTGCGGCGAGCCCTGCGCGATGAAGGTGGCCGGGCGGCTGTGCGCGTCTCGCCAGGCACGCAGCCTGAAGCACAGCGGCTGGTATTCGCCCTGTTGCGCGAAGCCGTCGATGTCAAAGGCGGTTCATTGCTTGAAATCACGCCGGATGATTGGCTACTGACCGAGCTTCCAAGCTTTGAAGCCGGCAAACTCCAGATCCTGATTGGAAAAATTCTTGGCGATACGGCGGTGCAATTGCTGCCCCTGCCGGCATCCAAGCCCATTCTGACTGGGTTGTTGAACGCCACGCGCCCGCCGCAGTTTCTTGAAATTCCGGCGGCCGAGTTGGTTTCCCCGCTTGGCCTTCACGCAAGGTTGGACAGGCTGAATTTGGCGCAAGTCTATCGCCGAGAAAGCATTGTGGGCATCACCGATGCCCTGCTGCCACGATTGGTCTTCCAGCGCCTTGGCTTGGACAAGACAGCGCTGCGGCAGCACCTTGGGAGCATTGCCGAGGATCGGGCGCTGCTGCGCCACGCGCAGTCCCTGTTGCAGAAACGCGTCCTGGAAGCGCTTGGCGATGAGGGCACCCGCAAATCCCTGATGGGGGGCGGGCCGATAGCCCCGCTTTTGCTCGATTTGTCCCCCGATCTGCTCCCGCCCATGCCAGATCAAGCGGAGGAGGACCTGCTACCCGCCGCCGCCCCTGCCCTTTACGCGACACTTGCCCTGCATGAGGCCATTTCCATCAGCAACCTCGCCACCAGGCGAGAGGCGCTGCGGGAAGGGGCCTGGGGCATTGCCATATCGGGGCTTTCGGCAACGGCGCTGTCCCTGGTTGAAGCGGATGCCCTGCCCGCTGATTGGCTGATCCTGGATTGGTCACCTGCGCTGAAAGATACGCAGTCACTCAGGGCGCTGCGGCGCCTTGATCGGCGCGCATTATTCTGGACGGCTGCGATGGTGAAGAAGCTCTTTCATGGGGCCTCAGCCAGGGCATTCACCTTTTTGGCGGCCCGCGGATTGAAGACATCATCGCCGCAGGCCGCATGGAATATTGCAGCGAAGCCGCGCGCTGCCTGCGTTCGGAATGTCGCGCCCGCGGGCTTGCCACTGCCCCCTTCGATAGGCTCGGCTGCCACAAACCCCTTTTGCTGGAAGCCGTATTGCCCGAGGATCGTTCATGAGTTCCGCCGTCCAGAGGGCCGCAACTTTGCCGGTTGAAGCGCTTGGCGCCGTGGCGCTTTCCAACGCCATTCGCGATGCTGTGGCGATGGGCGACGAGCGTCTGGTTCTCATGCTGCGATTTTCGGCCCTGCCCCGTGCCCGGCGCTTCGGCACAAGGGCAGAATTATTGCGTGAAGCATGGGAACCCTTGAACAGCACGGCCCGGGTCAGAAGTTTCAAACTGCCCGGCGGTGATCTGGTTGCCATCGCCCTGCCCAATGCGAGCGAGGCCCTGGAGCATGAGCGGCAAATCCTGTTTTCCATGCTGGAGCCTGAGGAAGCGGAGAAAGCGGTACATATGCTCCGCCTGCCACAACAGGCAGCGGCGGTTATGGCGGCTGTCGAAGACAGCTTAGGCATGGTGGCGGCGATGCGCGCCATGGCACTTGATGAGCCAGAAAACCGCATGGTTGACGCCGCTGCCCTGGCTTCCGCCGAGCGCGGCTTGATCACGGCTGATCTCAGCATCTTTTTCCGTCGGCAGAAGGTTTGCTGGCTTGAGCCTGGGGGGCAGAATACCAAGCTGTTCTGGGAAGATCGCCGGGCCGAGCTTTCGGAAGTATGTGAAAGGCTTTTGCCGGGGTGTGATATCTCGCTGACGCCAGCCTTCGCGCAAAGACTGATGAAATCGATTGACCGCCGGCAATTGAGCGATATCGCCCGGCCTGAGGAATTGCGTGACATGCGTGCGCTGGCGCTGCCGCTCCGCATGGAAAGTATTTTCTCGGCAGAATTCCTGCGCCTTGATTCCATTATCCCGCAAAGCCAGCGGCAAAAGCTGATCATCGGGCTTGATGCGGAAGATGTGCTGGCCGAGCCTGATCTGTTCCTGCTGGCGCGCCATTTCGCAAAAGCGCGGGGCTATCGGCTGATGCTTGAAGCGGCTTCACCCTTTGCCGCAACGATAGCGTCCAGCCTGCGCGGAGGCTTTGATTTTCTGCGCCTTAAATGGTCCGAAGAATTTCCCGGCGCCGATAGCGCTGCAACCGCGGAGCTCAGCAAAAAGCTCGCCCAGGCGGCCGAACATGTGGTGCTGGCGGGTGCGGATCGCCCTGCGGCCATTGCCTGGGGCTGGGAAGCGGGCATTCGCATGTTCCAGGGCCGCCTGATCGAAAGCCAACGCCCCGTAAGCTGACGTCATGGCTTGGCGAAACGCTGGTTTGCGCCGATATGCCCCCCATGCCGCTTCCAGCCATCGAGGCCCAAGGCCTGACGAAAACCTATAAAGACAGCGACCCGCCCGCCGTGGCGGGGCTGGATTTCACCCAGCCTGCCGGCAGCACCTGGGCACTTTTGGGCGGCAATGGCGCTGGGAAATCCACCACCATCGCCATGCTGCTGGGCCTTTTGGTGCCAAGTGCGGGGCGTGTGGTGGTCCTTGGCCATGACATGGCGCGGGACCGGTTCGCGGCACTCGCGCGGATGAATTTTTCCTCACCCTATGTCGCGCTGCCGCATCGGCTGACGGTCCGGGAAAACCTGATGGTCTATGCGCATCTGTATACCGTGCCCAAGGCGCAGGAGCGCATCGGCGAATTGGCGGAAAGGCTGCAATTGACCGCGTTTCTGGACCGCCCGGCGGGGCAGCTTTCGGCGGGGCAGAAAACACGCGTGGCGATTGCGAAATCGCTCATCAATCGCCCGGAATTACTGCTGCTGGATGAACCGACCGCAAGCCTAGACCCCGATACGGGCGATTGGGTGCGCAGTCTTCTTGAAGAATACCGGGCTGAGTCCGGCGCCGCCATTCTGCTGGCCAGTCATAATATGGCTGAGGTCGAGCGCCTCGCGGATCATGTGCTGATGCTGAAGGGCGGGCGGATTGTGGACCAAGGCAGCCCCAATGATCTGATCGCGCGTTATGGTCGCGATGATCTGGAACAGGTGTTTTTGGATATTGCCCGCAGCCAGGGGCACGCGGCATGAGCGGCGCGGCGCGGCGCATTTGGGGGCTGATGTATCGGCATTTGGCGCTGTATCGGCGTTCCTGGCCGCGCGTTTTGGAATTGATGTATTGGCCCGTTTTGCAAATGCTGGTCTGGGGGTTTTTCACCGCCTGGCTCGCCGGCGTGCAGAACAATACCGCAAGTGTCACCGCCGGCGTGCTGCTGGGCGGTGTGCTGCTGTGGGAGGTAACGCTGCGCAGCCAAATGGGCTTTGCCATTTCCTTCCTTGAGGAAATCTGGTCGCGCAATCTGGGCCATATTTTCGTGGCCCCGCTCAGGCCCACTGAATTGGTGGCGGGCTTGGTCGCCATGAGCATGCTCCGTACCGCCATTGGCGTCGGCCCCGCTATCCTGCTGGCCTTCCTGTTGTACGGCTTTGGCATCTGGACCCTTGGGCCGGTCCTGGTGCTCTATTTCGCGGCGCTGATGGCGATGGGCTGGGCGGTGGCGCTTGGCGTGACGGCCCTTATCCTCCGCCATGGCGCAGGGGCGGAGGCTTTGGCCTGGGGCGTGCTGTTCGGCTTGGCGCCCTTCTCAGCGGTGTTTTATCCGGTTTCGGTGCTGCCTGGCTGGTTGCAGCCGATCTCGCTTGCCATTCCGGCGACGCATGTTTTTGAAGGCATGCGTGCCGCACTTCTGAATGGGCAGCTTGCCTGGGATCATCTGGCCTATGCTTTTGCGCTTGATCTGATCTGGCTTGGTCTGGCGGCCTGGCTTTTCATGGCCCAATTCCAGGCGGCGCGCGTCCGAGGCGCTTTGATGAACATTGGCGAATAAATCAAGGCGCCCCTTTCATCTTCCGCGCTTTTCCGGCAAGTTTCCCCTTTCCGGTCCTTGGTGGGGCGATGGTCGCCTTTGCCCAGGCCGGCTGCTTGCGGAGACTGGAAACGTGATTCCCGCCCTGATGCCGACCTATAACCGTGCCGACCTTGCTTTTGAGCGGGGCGAAGGTGCGCGACTTTGGACGGAAGACGGCCGACGCTTCCTGGATTTCGGCGCGGGCATCGCGACATCCTCGCTCGGCCATGGGCACCAGCACCTGACGCGGATGATCGCGGAACAGGCGGGCAAGATCATTCATTCGTCCAACCTGTATCGGATCCCTCAGGCAGAAACCCTGGCGCGGCGGCATGTGGAAAACTCCTTCGCGGATAGCGTTTTTTTCTGCAATTCCGGTGCGGAAGCCAATGAAGGCATGATCAAGGCTGTCCGCAAATATCATGCGGAAAACGGCCACCCGGAACGCTACCGGCTGATCTGCTTTGATGGCGCCTTCCATGGCCGCACCATGGCCGCGCTGGCTGCCACCGGGAATGAGAAATATTTGGCCGGCTTCGGCCCGCCGGTTGAAGGCTTCGACCATGTGCCCTTCGACAATATGAATGCGGTGCGTGATGCGATTGGCCCCAATACTGCCGGCGTGATGATTGAACCCGTGCAGGGTGAAGGCGGCGTGCGCCCTGCGCCGCTGCGCTTCCTGCGCGAATTGCGCGCCATGTGCGATGAATACGGGCTGCTGCTGGCCTTGGATGAAGTGCAGACCGGCGTGGGCCGTTCCGGCAAGATGTGGGCCCATCAATGGGCGGGGATCGAGCCTGATGTGATGTCATCCGCCAAGGGCATTGGCGGCGGCTTCCCGCTGGGCGGCATTTTCGCCAAGGAACATGTGGCGAAGCATCTGAAGGCCGGCACGCATGGATCAACCTATGGCGGCGGGCCGCTTGCCTGCGCCGCCGGCAATGCGGTGATGGATGTTGTCTCCGCGCCCGGCTTCCTTGACCGTGTTGACCAGGTGGCGCGGCATTTGTGGCGCGCCCTGCTGGCCCTTGCCGCCAAGCATCCGACAGTGATCGAAGATGTGCGCGGCGCTGGCCTGCTGCTGGGCCTGAAGCTGCGGCCCGAGGTGAATAACGGCGAAATGCAGAATGCCGCCGTGGCCGAGGGTCTACTGACTGTTGCCGCGGGGATGAATGTGCTGCGCCTGGCGCCGCCGCTGATCATCACTGAGGCGGATGTGGATGAGGCGGTGGCTCTGCTCGATCGCGCCTGCCTGCGCCTGACCCCAGCCGGTGCCCAAGCCGGTGCCCAAGCCGCGGCGCAATGAGTGCCATGTTGAAATCGGTCAGGGGCGGCGATGCGCCGCCCCGCCATTTTTTGGAATTGATGGATCTTGAGCCGGCGGTGCTGCGCCGGATGCTTGATGTGGCCGGGCGCGCCAAGCGTGGCGAGCTTGCGGGTAAGCCCTTGGCCGGCAAATCCATTGCTCTGATTTTCGAAAAACCCTCCACCCGCACACGCGTTTCCTTTGAAGTGGGCATTCGCCAATTGGGTGGCGATGTTGTGGTGCTGTCCACCAAGGACATGCAGCTTGGCCGTGGTGAGACGCCGGGGGATACCGCGAAGGTGCTATCCCGCTATGTGGATGCCATCATGATGCGCACCGATAATGTGCAGAAAATCCGTGAATTGGCGAAACATGCGACGGTGCCAGTGATCAATGGCCTCACGGATGTATCCCATCCCTGCCAATTGATGGCCGATGTCATGACCTTTGAGGAACATCGCGGCCCGATTGCCGGACAGGTGGTGGCCTGGACAGGTGATGGCAATAATGTCGCGCAATCCTTCATCCAAGCAGCGGCGCGCTTTGGCTTTACGCTGCGGTTGGCCACCCCGCCGGAATTGGCGCCGCCGGCGGAATTGATCGCCTGGGCGCGCGCGCAAGGGGCGAAGGTGGAATTGACGCACGACCCGATTGCCGCGGTGCGTGATGCGCGCTGTGTGGTGACCGATAGCTGGGTTTCCATGTCTGATGAGCGCGAAGGGCGCGCCGAGAGCCGGCATAATCTTCTCGCACCCTATCAATTGAACACGTCGTTGCTGAAGCACGCCGCGCCTGATGCGATTGTAATGCATTGCCTGCCCGCACATCGCGGCGAGGAAATCACCGATGAGGTGATGGATGGCCCGCAAAGCGTGGTGTTTGATGAGGCCGAGAACCGGCTTCATGCGCAAAAGGGTGTGCTGCTTTGGGCCTTGGGGCTGGCGTAAGTCTTATAGCGTGACCCGTAAGGAAGGGTCACGCGTTTTTGGGCTGATTAGGCCCCCTGCCCTATTCCGGCTGCGCGCCGGAAATCTTCACCATCTCGGCCCAGATCGGCTGTTCGCGCTTCAAGCGCGCGGCCAATTCTTCCGGTGTTGAACCCGTCAGCCGCGCGCCCATGCCGATGGCGCGTTGCTGCAATTCGGGATCGGCAAAGGCAGTGCGGATTTCAGAAGAAATCCTGTCCACAATCTCACGCGGCATGGCGCGTGGCCCGGCCCACATATGCCAGGGGCTGACGTTGAAATTATCCATCCCCGCTTCCGCCATGGTGGGCACATTGGGCAGGGTGGGCCAGCGTTCCGGCATGGTCACAGCCAAGGGGCGGATGCGCCCTTCCTGGATAACGCCGGTATAGCTCGCGAGATTATCCACCGCGACCTGAATGTCGCCCGAAAGCATGGCCGGGATGGTCTGCGCCGCGCCACGGAAGGCAACATGGGTACTTTCAATGCCCGCACGCCCCAGAAGATACGCGCCGGAAAGGTGAATGGTCGTACCCACCCCCGAAGACCCGTAGCTAATGCCGCCGCGCCGCGTCTTGGCCCAGGTGATGAATTCCTGGAGCGTTTGCGCGGGCACATGCTGCGCCGGCACCGCCACCACATTGGGCAAATCCCACATGGCGCTGATCCAGGCGAAATCGCGCTCGGGATCATAGGGCAGGGTTTTGAACAGCATGGGGTTGATCACCACATTATGCATGCTGATCGTGCCGATGGTGTAGCCATCGGGCGTGGCCCGCGCGATGGCTTCCGTGCCGATATTGCCGGAAGCGCCAGAACGTGTCTCCACAATGAAATTCTGCCCGAAGCGGCGCGACAAGACTTCGCAGGCAAGCCGCGTCATCACATCAAGCGACCCACCTGGCGGAAAGCCGACAAAGACGCGCACGGGCCGATTGGGCCAGGCGGCTTGCGCAATCGCGGGGCTGGCCAGGCCAAGGGCGAGTGGTGTGGCGAGAAGGCTGCGACGTTGGATCATGTTTTCCTCCCTTTATTTGTTATCATTTCAGCGCGCGTAATCAGGTTCTTCCCGGTCCAGCACACGGCGCCAGGCATTTAGATGGAGCCGCGCATCCAGCTTTTCACCCCAAGGCCCCGTGTGATTGCGGCGCAGATTATCGGGCAGCTTGTGCAAGGGCAGCCCGGTTTGCATGGCGGTCAGCTGATACATGCAGGTGCGTTCCGCCATGTAGCATTCATCAAAGGCGTCATGCACGGTTGGGCCCACCACGGTCACGCCATGGCCGCGCATCAGCATGATGGTCTTATCGCCCATCAGCCGCGCAATCCGGTCCCCTTCGTCATTGCTATGCACCGGCTGATCGCCTTCATCATCATAGACGGTACGGTCATTCAGCAGCAGGTTGTTGTGATGCGAAAGCGCGAATTCAGCGCCTTGCACCATGGAAAGCGCGGTCAAATGCCGTGGATGGACATGGATCACACAGGTTGCCGCCGGATTGGCCAAATGGATGCGCGTGTGGATATGAAACGCCACCTTGCGAAGTTCACCGCTGCCGCGCAGCACCCGCCCTTCCAGATCGCACACAATCAGATCGGATGCCTTCAATTCCTGGAACAAGTAACCTCTAGGATTGATCAGGAAGCGCGGCTCAGCTTCGTTGGGCAACATCAGGCTATTGTGATTGCCGATATGCTCATTCCAGCCGAGCCTGGCGCCAATGCGAAACACGGCGGCCATGTCGCAGCGCAGTTCCCATTCGCGCGCCTCTGCCCGGCTATCGCTCAGATTTTCGATGATCGCGGCCATGTGGACCTCCCTGGACCATTCATTTGGCCAAGCCTTGCACAGATTAGGCGCGCCTGACCACGGGGTTCGGTGTTGACGGCGCTAGGCAGGGCGCAGACCATTCCAGACAGAGAGAGGACCCACCCATGGCCGAAGCCAAGCCCGCCGAATTGCCCATCACCGGCTATCTGGACCGTTTTTCCGCGCGCCCTGGCGAAAGCCTGGCGGTGAAGATCAGCGTGCCAAGCGGCGGGCGCTACCGCGCCAGGCTGCGCCGCGTGATTTCGGGCGACCCGAACCCAGCCGGGCCGGGTCTACGGTTTGAGGACCTCTCCGCCCGTTTCGATGCGGAATTTCAGGGCCGGCATCAGCCGATCCGGCTTGGGTCCTATGCGCTGATCCCCAAAGCGCCAAAGCGCGCGGCGGGGCCAATCACCTGGACCGCCCTGGTCTGGTTCCAGGCGCAGCCAGCCACTGAGGCCGCGGTAATCAGCGAAGAACAGGCGGGGCAAAGCGTGACCTTGTCGGTCGGGCCGCATGGGCCGATGGCGCGGATCACCTGGCCGGGCGGTGACCGGCAGCTTGGCCTTAGCGCGCCCTTGGCGCTCCGGCGCTGGCACCGGCTTTGGCTGAGTGCCGATCCCGCCACCGGGCGCATCCTGCTCGGCGCGCAGTGTATCGAAGAAGCCTCCCCGGCCAGCACGCGTGAAATCTCGGCGGCCGGTTTGGCGCTGCCCGATGGCGCCGGCGTGGTGATGATTGCAGCCGAGAACGCCACCGCGCCGCGCGCGCATCTGACAGGCAAGATCGAAGAACCCGCCATCCTGGCGGGCTTTCATGCCGAATGGCCGCGCCCGGATCAGCCGCTTGCCGCGGCCTCGCCCGGCTTGATCGCCGGCTGGGATTTCGCGCGCGGCATCGCAACACAGCGCGTGGAGGATATCGGCCCGGAAGCCTGCCATGGCGATCTGGTGAATGTGCCAACCCGCGCCGTGGTCGGTGCCCGCTGGTCAGGGGCCGAGATGTGCTGGCGCCATGCAGGCCCCGATTACGGCGCCATCCATTTCCACGCCGATGATTTGAGCGATTGCGGCTGGGCGGATGATTTCAGCTTCAAAGTGCCGGCGGATTTACGCTCCGGCGCCTATGCCTTCCACATCACCTGCGCAGCGGGGGAGGATCACATCCCCTTCTATGTGCTGCCCCCGCGCGGCACGGCCACCGCGCCCATCGCTTTTCTGGCATCCACCTTCACCTATCAGGCCTATGCCAATCATGCGCGCGGCAATGCGGATGCAGCCTATCGCGCGCGAGTCGCTGCCTGGGGCGCTTATCCGCATAATCCGGATGATTTTCCGATCTATGGGCGGTCCACCTATAATCGCCACCCTGACAACAGTGGCATCGCCTTTACATCGCGGCTTCGCCCGATTCTGACCATGCGGCCGGGGTTTCTGACCTTCAATGACGCGAAGGGATCAGGGCTGCGCCACTACCCCGCCGATACGCATATCCTGGCCTGGTTGGAAGCGCGCGGCATGGCGTTTGACGTGATTACCGACCACGATTTGCACGAAGAAGGCGCCGCACTGCTTGCCAATTACAAGGTGGTGATGACCGGTTCGCATCCGGAATATCACACGCCACAAACGCTTGATGCGCTTTACGCCTATACACGCAGCGGCGGGCGCATGATGTATTTGGGCGGCAATGGCTTTTATTGGCGCATCGCCCAGCCCGCCGATCTGCCCGGCACGTTTGAATTGCGCCGCGCCGAGGGCGGCATTCGCGCCTGGGCTGCCGAACCCGGCGAATATTATCACCAGACTGATGGCGCCTATGGTGGGCTTTGGCGGCGCAATCGCCGCCCACCGCAGCAATTGGCGGGCGTTGGCTTTTCCGGCCAGGGCTTGTTTGAAGGCACCTATTATCGGCTGCTGCCACCGGCGCGAGAAGCGCGCCATGCCTGGATGTTCGAAGGCGTGGAAGGCGAGACCATTGGCGATTACGGGCTTTCTGGCGGCGGTGCGGCCGGCTTTGAATTGGACCGCGCGGACCCTGCCCTTGGCACGCCGGATGGCACGGCGATCCTGGCCGTTTCGGAAGACCCGCCCGCTTCCTTTGTCGCCGTGCCGGAAGAATTGCTTTCGCATGTGAACACCGTGAATGGCGAAAAGGCCCAGGCGCTCAAGCGCGGCGAGATCATTTATTTCGACACACCCGGCGGCGGTGGCGTCTTCGCCGTTGGTTCCATCACCTATTGCGGCAGCCTGTGGCGCCAGGGGTTTGAAGGGCCAATCAGCCGGCTCACGGAAAATGTTGTGCGCCGTTTTGCTGGGCTGGCCGATAATGGTTGACGTCACGGGGCGCGCGCATGAAGCTAAACCACCATCAATAACGGGAGAGCATGGATGAAACGCCTCAGTTTCAGCACGGGCCTTGTTGCTGCTGCCTTTGCCTTGTCAGCGGCGCCGCTGCTCGCCGCCCCTTTCACCTGCCCCACGCGCGGCGGAGACCTAGTGTTTGGCCAGGAAGCCAATGTCAATTCGCTGGATCAGATGACGTCCAGCACGATTTCAACGCGCAATATCGCGATGAATATCTATGAAACGCTGATCACGCGCGATGACAATAACCGGCCCATCCCGGAATTGGCCGAATCCATGCAGGAAGCCCCTGATGGCATGAGCTATACGTTCAAGCTCCGCCAGGGCATCACCTTCCATAATGGCAAGGCGCTGACATCCGCGGATATCGCGGCTTCCTTTGATCGCTATAACCGAATTGGTCTGCAGCGCAGCACGCTCGATAATGTCGCGGGCTGGGAAACGCCGGATGCGCAAACCTTTATCATCCGCATGAAGCAGGTGCAGCCCACCTTTGTTGAGGCGCTGTCTTCCTTCTCCGTCCCCATCGTTATCATCCCTTCAGAACATAAGGATGATGAACGCCAGCAGCTGCGCCCTGTGGGCACCGGCCCTTTCCGCCTGATGGAATTCGTGCCCGGCAGCCATGCCAAGCTTGGGCGCTTTGATGGCTATAAGCCCAATACCGCCTACGAACAGCGCACTGGCTTTGGCGGCTATCGTGTTGCCTGCCTGGATACCGTGACCTTCCGCATCGTGACCGAAGCCAGCGCCCGCGTGGCGGGCTTGGAAACCGGCGCGCTGCACCTGGTGGAAGATGTGCCCACACGTTCGCTGGAAGGCTTACGCCGCAATAACGCCATCACCATCCTGCCCTTGCAGAATTGGTGGATTCAGATCGCGCTGCCCAATACAGCGCTGGCGCCCACCGATAACCTTGCCTTCCGTCGCGCTGTCCAGGCTGCCATGAATATGGAAGACATCATGGATGCGGCGACTGACAATAATTATCGCCTGAATGTCGGTTTCCAATATCCGAACCAGCCCAGTTATACGGATGCTGGCAAGGAAACCTACAACATCAACAATCAGCAGCGCGCCCGCGCCCTACTGCGCGAATCCGGCTATCGCAACGAACCCATCGTCATTCTGACCAATCGCGACTATCCGCCCATGTATAATTCGGCGCTGGTCATGGAACAGCAGCTGAAGGCGGTTGGCATCAATGCGTCGCTTCGCGTGGTGGATTGGCCGACATCGGTGCAAATGTCCCAGCGGCTGAATTCCACGGAATGGCATTTCTTCCATTCCGGCTGGGGCACGCAGCCCGCACTTGGCGCCTTGGCCACCATGCAATTCCTGGTTTCCCCCAATGCGGCCTATCGCCCGCGGGATGACAAGGATGATCCGGAAGTGATGGCCGCGTGGAATGACATGAACAATCTGCGCGACCCGGCGGCGCGGCAGGAAGCCTTCGCGCGCATGCAGCGCCTGGTGCTGGAACGCGCTTATGCCTATCCCTTCGGGTCACTCACCAAGGTTCAGGCCTCGCGCGCCAATGTGAAGGGCTTCGCGCCCTTCCGCATTCCGCGCTTTTCCAATGTGTGGATTGAGCGTTGAGGTTTGCCTTTAGGGAGCGCGATCTGCCTTGATTCTGGTCGCGCTCCGCCGGCTGCTCAGCGCCATTCCGGTATTGTTCATTGTCAGCCTCATCAGCTTCGGGCTGATGCGGCTGATCCCTGGTGACCCGGCGGCAGCGATTGCCGGCACATCGGCAACCCCGGCGCAGATCGAACAATTGCGCCGCGATCTTGGCCTGGATGAGCCGGTGATCCTGCAATTGCTGCATTACTACCAAGGGCTGCTGCAAGGCGATTTCGGCAAGTCCCTGCTGCTTGGCAAAGGCGTGCTGGCCGCCACTATGGAACGCTTGCCGGTGACCATCGGGCTTTCACTCTACGCCCTTGTGCTGACGCTGCTGATTGGTGTGACCAGTGGCATTATTGCTGCCCTGCGACAGAATACCTGGGTGGATCAGGTGGCGATGATGATCGCCATGCTGGGGATTTCCATCCCAAATTTCTTTTTGGGCCTATTGATGATTATTTTCTTCGCCGTACAGCTCGGCTGGTTGCCGAGTGGGGGCTACATACCCTTCTCACAGGACCCGATCGGCTGGCTGCGCAGCACCACCATGCCGGCGATATCGCTTGCCTTGCTGCAAGCGGGCTTGCTGGCGCGCATCACGCGGTCTGGAATGCTGGAAGTGTTGCGGCAGGATTATGTACGCACGGCCCGCGCCAAAGGGCTGCCGGAACGCCAGGTGATCCTGAAGCATGCCCTGGCCAATGCGCTGATCCCGATTGTGACCGTGATTGGTATCATCATCTCCCTTTTGCTGTCGGGCGCAGTGGTGACGGAGGCGCTGTTTTCGCTGCCCGGTATGGGGCAATTACTGACGCAAGCGGTGCTGTCGCGCGATTATCCCATGGTGCAAGGTGGACTTTTGCTGGTGACGACCTTTCTGGTGGTGGTGAATGTCCTGGTTGATATCCTCTATGCCTTGATTGACCCCCGGGTGCGCTATGAGTGACGCCGCCGCATCCATAGACGCCGAAGGTATTGCGCTGAAGCGCGAACACCCGGCGCGCGCCACCATCAAGCGTTTGTTTCGCCATCGGCTATTCATGACAGGGCTCGTGCTGTTCCTGATCATTGCCGTTACCGCCATTCTGGCGCCTTGGATCACCGATGTTGATCCAAACCGGCTTTCCATGCGCAACAAATTCAAGCCACCTGGTGAGGGTTGGATTTTCGGCACAGATAGTTTCGGGCGCAGCCTGTGGTCCCGCGTGGTGTGGGGCGCGCAGCTTTCCATGCTGATTGGTGCGTCCGTGGTGGCGCTGAACGCGGTGTTTGGTATTTTGATCGGCGCCGCTGCCGGTTACTTCCGCCGCATTGATAATCTGCTGATGCGCATCAATGACGCGCTGATGGCCTTCCCGGCCATTCTGCTCGCCATCGCGGTTACTTCCGTGCTTGGGCCTTCGACCTTCAATGTCATTCTGGCGCTGGGCATTGTCTATATCCCGCGCACAGCGCGCATTGTGCGGTCTTCTGTGATTGTGCTGCGAGAGATGGAATTTGTCCAAGCCGCCGTTGCCGCTGGTGCGGGCCATTGGCGCATTCTGACGCGGCATATCCTGCCCAATGCCATGGCGCCAGTGATTGTGCAGCTATCCTTCCTTTTTGCCTTCGCGGTGCTGTCTGAAGCCACACTTTCCTTCCTGGGCGTTGGCGCCGTGCCGCCCACCCCAACCTGGGGCAACATCATGTCCGAAGGCCGCGATTTCATGCGTGAAGCGCCCTGGATCATCACCATCCCAGGTATTGCGCTGATGATCACGGTGATGGGCCTGAATTTTCTGGGCGATGGCTTGCGCGATGTCCTCGACCCCCGGCTCAGGATTCAACAGTGACTTTGCTTGATGTGCAGGGGCTGACAACGGCCTTCATGACCGGGCGCGGCGAAATCACCGCGATCGAGGAAGTGTCCTTCTCCCTCAAGGAGGGCGAGATCCTTGGCATTGTTGGTGAAAGCGGCAGCGGCAAAAGTGTCACCGCGCTCACCATCATGGGGCTGCTGCCAACACCGCCGGCGCGCATCGCTGCCGGCAAAGTATTGTTCCAGGGCAAGGAACTGACCAAGCTATCGTCGCGGGAGATGCAGCGCATTCGCGGCCCCGGCATTGCGATGATTTTCCAGGAGCCCATGACATCGCTGAACCCAGTGTTTTCCATTGGCGATCAGATCATGGAAACCATCAAGGCGCATGAGAACCTGCCCGCCGCCGCTCTCCGCAAGCGCGCGGTTGATATGCTGGACAAGGTTGGTATTCCATCTGCCGCGCGGCGGCTGGATGATTACCCGCACCAGATGTCCGGCGGCCAGCGCCAGCGCGTGATGATTGCGATTGCGCTTGCCTGCAACCCGAAGCTGCTGATCGCCGATGAACCGACCACGGCGCTGGATGTGACCATTCAGGCGCAAATCCTCGATCTACTGATGGATTTGCGGGATGAATTCCGCATGGCGATCATGATCATCACGCATAATATGGGCGTGATTGCGGAAACGGCAGACCGCGTGTTGGTGATGTATGCGGGGCGTGTGATTGAGGAAGCGCCGGTGGCGCGGGTTTTTGACCACCCCATCCATCCCTATACGCGCGGCTTGCTGGAATGCGTGCCGTCCATCACCGAAGACCGCGCGCGGCTTATCGCCATCCCAGGCACCTTGCCCGATCCCGCGCGCCGCCCGCCTGGCTGCCGCTACAGTGTGCGTTGCCGTTATGCGCAGCCTTCTTGCAGCGATGCCTTGCCACCGCTGATCCTGGAAGAAGCGGATCATTGGGCGGCCTGTCTCCGCGCCAAGGAATTGGCCGCGCCATGACCGAGCCCCTCATCAGCGCGCAGAACCTGGCCAAGCATTTTGATGTGGGCGGTGGCGGCCTGTTTCTCCGTGGCAAAACCAGCAAGCTGCGCGCGGTGGATGATGTCGCCATCAGCATCATGCCCGGCGAAACACTTGGGCTTGTTGGGGAATCAGGCTGCGGCAAATCCACCCTTGGACGCCTGCTGATCAGGCTGCTTGACCCGACCGCAGGCACTATCCGCTTTCAGGGTCAGGAGATAACCGGGCTTGGCCGCGCGGCGATGCGCGAATTTCGCCGGTCCATGCAGATTATTTTCCAGGACCCTTACGGCGCGCTCAATCCGCGCATGGCGGTGGAAGACATCATCGCTGAACCACTGGTGATCCATGGCGCCAAATCCGGCGCGGAGACACGCCAGAAAGTCACTGAAATGCTGGACCGTGTCGGCCTGCCAAGCCGCGCGCTGGATCGCTTTCCGCATGAGTTTTCCGGTGGCCAGCGCCAGCGCATCGGCATTGCGCGTGCGCTGATCCTGCGCCCGCGCTTTGTTGTGTGCGATGAGGCTGTCTCGGCGCTTGATGTTTCCGTCCAGGCGCAGATCGTCAATCTGTTGCAGGATTTGCAGCGGGATATGGGGCTGACCTATCTGTTCATCGCGCATGATCTTTCGGTAGTGCGGCATATCTCTGACCGTGTTGCGGTGATGTATCTTGGCAAAATTGTGGAGGTCGCTGAAAAGCACGCAATCTACGCGACCCCGCAGCATCCCTATACGCGCGCTTTGATTGCCGCCGTGCCGGCGCCGCATCCTTCACAGCGGTCACGCGGCAAGCGGGAGAATATCGTTGGTGATATTCCAAGCGCGCTCAACCCACCTTCCGGCTGCCGCTTTCACACGCGCTGCCCGCATGTCATGCCGATTTGCCGAGAAGCGGCGCCGCCACTTGTTGAAACACAACCAGGGCATCAGGTGGCCTGCCATTTGATGACCCAAGCCCAAGCCTGAATAGGAAAAACGCCATGGCTGATGCGCCGCGCAAATCGCGCCTTGTCTCCGAAGTTGATTTCAATAAGGACGGCAAGCACACAGGTTTCATTCGCCTGTTCCATTCAACGCATGACAGCGCCTATGGCTTTCTGCCCATCCCGATTGTGGTGGTGAAGAATGGCGAAGGGCCGACCGCGCTTTTCACTTCCGGCAATCATGGCGATGAATATGAAGGCCAGGTGGCGCTGACCAATCTGGCAAAATCGCTTGATCCCGCACGGATCAAGGGGCGCGTGATTATCCTGACCATGGCGAATTACCCGGCGGCACTCGCGGGGCGGCGTGTGTCGCCGGTTGATGACCTCAATCTGAACCGGATTTTTCCGGGCGATCCGGATGGCACGGTCACGCGGCAGATCGCGCATTACATTGACAGCGAATTGATCCCGCTCGCGGATTTTGTGATGGATTTGCATTCGGGCGGGTCATCGCTGAATTACGTGCCTTGCGCGTTGGCGACGCAATCAAACGATCCAGCGCTATTCCAGAAGCAATTGGCGGCACTGCGCGCCTTCGGCGCCCCCTTCACCTATATCCAGGGCGGCGCGCAAGGCCAGGGCGGCAATCAGACGCTGGGCAGCGGCGCTGAACGCCGCGGCAGGATCTCGCTGGGCAGCGAATTGGGTGGTTCCGGCACGGTCAATCCGGCGGGCTTGGCCATTGCCGAGCGCGGTGTGCGAAATGTGCTGGTGCATCTTGGCATTCTGCCGAAGTCAGACTGGGTCGAACCACCCTCCCCCACACGGTTTTTGGATGTCCGCGGCCAGGATTATTATGTCTATGCGCCGGAGAATGGCGTTTTTGAGCCGCTGGTCCAACTCGGCGATATGGTTTCCATCGGCACGCCCGCGGCGCGTATCCATTTCACGGAAACGCCCTGGCTGCCGCCGGTTGAAATCACCTTCAAGGCGGCTGGGCTTGTTATGTGCCAACGCATCCCGGCGCGCACCAAGCGCGGGGATTGCCTGTTCCATTTGGCGAGTGATTTGAAGATTGCGTAACGCCTGACCGCAAGAAGGATCAAGCGTTACGCAGCCGAAATTTTAGTGCGTTTTCCGTTCATCTTCATTCACCGAAAACGCACTAAATTTTTGTTTGATCGCATTTTCCGAGCCGCCAAGTGTTACCACTTGGCTTGAAAATGCTCCGGCATGACCGGCGCTGAGGCCACAGCCGTTTGGCTTGGCTGGTTTGCCGGCGAACGCCGCGCCAGCGCGCATAGCATTGAAGCCTATGGGCGGGATGTGGCGCAGTTCCTGGCCTTCCTGACGCAGCATTTGGGTGCCGAGCCTGATCTGGCCGCGCTTGGCGCCCTGCGCCCCGCGGATTTGCGCGCCTTTCTGTCAGCCCGCGCGATGGAGGGTGATGTAGGCGCGACGCGGGCGCGCAAACTAGCCGCGATCAGAAGTTTTCTGCGCTATTTGCAGCGCCATCAGGGCATGGCGCCTGTCGCCCTTGCCGGGCTGCGCGCGCCGCGCGCCAAGCCGCCTTTGCCGCGCGCCCTGACCGAAAAGGACGCACGCGCGGCGGCGGAAGATGTGGCGGATGTTTATGCGGTTGGGCGACACGAAAACCCGCGTCTGCAAGCGGCACGCGACCGCGCCTTATTCACGCTGCTTTACGGCGCGGGACTGCGGCTTGGGGAGGCTTTGGCGCTGAATTTGGCCGATGCGCCGCGCCCCGGTTCGGATGCGGCGCTGCGCGTTCTTGGCAAGGGCAATAAGGAAAGGCTGGTGCCGATTTTGCCGGTGATCCACGATGCCATGGCGGCCTATCTGGCCGAACGCGGCGGTGGTGCGGCGGATGAGCCCTTGTTTATCGGGGCGCGCGGTGCGCGGCTTGATCCGGCGGTTGCGCAAAAGCGCCTTCGGGACTTCCGCCGCCTGGCCGGCCTGCCGGAACATGCCAGCCCGCATGCGCTGCGCCATTCCTTCGCGACACATTTGCTGGGCGGCGGCGCTGATTTGCGCGCCATTCAGGAATTGCTTGGCCATGCCAGCCTTTCCACAACGCAGCGCTACACGGCGGTGGATGCGGCGGCGCTGCTGGAGACCTGGCGTAAGGCGCATCCGCGGGCGGATTGAGCATTTTCGAGCCAAGTGGGCTCACTTGGCGGCGCGGAAAATGCGGTCAAACTAAATTTTTCGTGCTTGTCTGGCGAACGAAGGTGAGGCGGACAAGCGCTGGGTCTAGACAGGATTCTGGCTTGCGTCAGACAATGTTTCAAATCGCGGGAGAAACGCCATGAGCATTCGCATCGGTATCGCCGGCATGGCCGGGCGCATGGGTCAACTTTTGATTGAGGAAGTCGCCGCTGCTGGTGCAGTGTGTGTGGGCGGCACTTTGCGCGCCGGCGGCAAGCCGTCCCCGGCGGGCTTGCAAAGCTTTCCTGATATCACGGCGCTTTTCGCTGCTTCCGATGTGGTGATTGATTTCACCCATGCGGAAACGGCAACCGCCCATGCAGCTGCGGCGGCGGCCTGCGGCAAGGGTTTCATCCTGGGCAGTTCCGGGCTTTCCACAGCAGCGGAAGCGGCGGTGGCGGAAGCGGGCAAGCGCGCGCCGATTGTCTATGCCGCGAATTTTGCGCCTGGCGTCAATCTGTTCCTGGCGATTGCGGAACGCATGGCCGCCGCCCTGCCTGGCGCGCAATATGACGCAGAGATTGTGGAAATGCATCATCGCCAGAAGGTGGATGCGCCATCCGGCACGGCGGTGGCTTTGGGCCGCGCGGTCGCGGCAGGACGCGGCACCACCATGGAAGAAGCCGGCATTGAAAGTGGGCGCGATGGGCATTGCGGTCCGCGCGGCACCGGCACAATTGGTTTTGCGGCTTTGCGCGGCGGGCAAGTGGTGGGTGAACACACGCTACTTTTCGCTGCCGCTTCAGAACATATCAGCCTGACGCATCGCAGTTTTGATCGGCGCGTTTACGCAACCGGCGCAGTGCGCGCGGCGCTTTGGGTGCATGGGCGCGCTCCCGCACTTTACGGCATGAAGAATGTGCTGGGGATGTAGTTTGGTTATCTCTGCCAATCGAAGGGTGCCGCGCGCGGCAGGCCGAGATTTTCGCGGAGCGTCGTGCCGGTGAATTCCTTGCGGAAGACACCGCGCCGCTGCAATTCCGGCACTACCAGGCGCACAAATTCCTCATAAGTGCCGGGCATATGTGTCGCGGCCAGTACGAAGCCATCGCAGGCACTGGCTTCCACCCAGGCCTGCATTTCATCCGCAACGCGCTTTGGCGTGCCGCAAAAAACCGGGAATTCACGAATGGTGCCGCGCCCGGTTATTTCCACGAAATCGCGTAAGGTAGGGTTACGCTTACCGCTTGAAGCAACCACGCGATCACGGAGCGCTTGCAGGCCCTTGATGCCGGCCAATTCATCGTCCGTGAAGGCATCATCCAAGCCTTTTGACGCGAAATCATAATTCAGCGCTTCAGACAGCAAAGAAAGCCCATCAACCGGCTTGGCCAAGCCATCAATCAAGGCACGCTTTTCCTGTGCCGCCGCTTCGGTTTCGCCGACAATGCAATAAACCGCAGGACAGATGCGTACAGTGGCGGGGTCTCGGCCGGATGCGGCGACTTGTTCCTTGAAATCGCGATAGCCGCGCTTGGCAACTTCCATATTGGGATAGATGACAAAGACCAAATCACCCCAGCGCGCCGCGAAGCTTTTGCCGCGCCCGCTTTGGCCGGCCTGGATCAGAACGGGCCGGCCTTGAGGCGTGCGCGGCACGGTGAAGGGGCCGCGGCTTTTGAACCATTTGCCCTTATGGTCTAGGCGCCGGACTTTAGTGGCATCGGCGAAGATGCCGCTTTCGCGGTCCTGGATGATGGCGTCATCGCCCCAGGAATCCCAATGGGACAGCACGATTTCCAGGAATTCATCCGCGCGGTCATAGCGCAGATCATGTTCCAGATGATCATCCGCGCCCATGTTGTGCGCTTCGCTGTCATTCAGCGATGTCACCACATTCCAGGCGGCACGCCCGCCCAGCATGTGATCAAGCGTCGCGAAAACCCGCGCGACATGGAAGGGTTCGTAATAGGTGGTGGAATAGGTCGCACCGAGCCCAAGCTTGGAGGTGGCAAGCCCCATCGCTGTCAGGATCGAAACCAGATCAAGCTTCACCACGCGAATGCCATTGCGCACTGCTTCCGCATGGTCATGGCCCAAAATATCCGGCATGGCGAGGCGATCATCAAAAAACGCCATATGAAAGCAGCCGGCTTCAAGCGTGCGCGCGATGCGCTGGTAATATTCCGGACGCAGGTAATCCTGCATCGTCGCGGGATGGCGCCAAGAACCGACATAATTTGAGCAATTCTGCGCTTGCAGAAAGGCGACCAGCGTCATTTGCTTCATTGGCGTATTCCCTTGCATTCCCTGGCGCAGCATCGCCCGCCAGCAAGAGCGCGGCAAGCCATTCAGTCTGGGCTTGTGGGCAGGCGCGCCAAATGCGCTTCCATCAGCGCGCGCGCGGAAAGCCCGAATAGCCGGATGCGGCGGGTTTCGGACATCACCAATAAGCCAACGGCCAGCGCAAAGGCTTCCGTCGCCGCTTCCTGGCCGCCAAGGGCGCGCATCGGCGCCAGCGCCGCCATCAGTGCGGCATTCAGGCCAGGATCAAGCCCCTGCCCCAGCCCGCGTGGCGCGAGGCCGCCGCCACCCAGATAGAAGCCCAGCGCCAATTCCTGCGGATGCGCCGCATAAAATTCAAACAAGGCGAGTGCAGCGCCGCGAAACCCATCCCGCGCTGCGCCATCCGCCACCGCTGCCTTCAGGCGCATCAGGCTATCGCGCAGCACTTCGGCATAAATCGCCTCACGCGACGGAAAATGGAAATAAAGCGCGGCGGGCGTGTAGCCAGCGCGGGCGGCAATGGCGCGAAGGCTTGCGCCTTCCAACCCCGCTTCGGCGAAAAGCGCCTTGGCAGCAGCAAGAATATGGTCGCGCTTAGCGGCGTTTTTGTCTGGGCGGGTCATTGACGCAAAATTCTAACAACGTTAGATTTTTTTCGTCAACCGGTTATGGGAAGCCCTTATCATGCTGATGACTGCCGCTGATTATCGGGAATCGCTCCGGGCGTTGAAACCGCGCGTGTTTGTGAATGGCCGCCAGGTGGCGAGTGTGGCGCATGAACCGCTGCTGGCGCCGGGCATCAATGCCATTGGCGTGACCTATGATTTCGCCCATCGCGCTGAATATGCTGGGCTGATGACAGCCACGCAGCAAGGCACCGGGCGGATCGTCAATCGTATGCTGCATGTGAATGGCAATCGTGACGATCTGCTGGCTAAGCTGGAAGCGGTGCGCTTGGTCTGCCGTGAATCCGGCTGCGCGCAACGCTATCTGGCGCATGATGCGTTGAACGCGCTGCATCAGGGCACCAAGCTTGCCGATGATGTGCATGGCGGAGAGCGGCATCAGCGCTTCCTGGCCTATTTGGATGATCTGCAGGCGCGCGACCTGACGCTTGGCATTGCCATGACGGATGCGAAGGGCGATCGTTCCGCGCGCCCCGGCAAGCAGGCCAATCGCGATGTGCATGTGCATATCAAGGAACGCCGCGCGGATGGCATCATCATTCGCGGCACCAAGGCGATTGTGACCGGCGCGCCTTATGTCCATGAATTCCTTGTCATGGCTTGCCGCACCATGACAGCCGAGGATGCCGACTTCGCGCTGCATTGCGCCGTGCCGGCAGATGCACCCGGCGTGATGATTGTGGCGCGCCCGGCAGGCCGCCCCGGTGAGGCAGCCGCGAAATTCAGCGCCAAATATGGCCAAGCCACCGGCGTGGTGGTGTTTGACGATGTCTTCGTGCCCTGGGACCGCGTGTTCATGGCGGGTGAGCATGTCGAAGCCGGCTACACCACCACCAGCTATGCCACGCATCACCGCCATTCCTGCATCGCCGCACGCGCCGGCTTTGGCGATTTGCTGATTGGCGCTGGCGCTTTGATGATTGAAGCGAATGGGCTGGATACGGACCGCCACGGCCATATCCGCGATGCCATGGTGGATTTGATCAAGATTGTGGAAGGCTTCTTCGCCTGTGGCGTGGCGGCGAGTGTTTATGGCACAGGTGCCGCTTCTGGCGCCTTCATGCCGGATTCGGTCTTCAGCAATATCGGTAAATTGCTGCTGGCGACACAAATTTACGACATGCACCGCCTGGCGCATTATGTCTCCGGCGGCTTGATCGTCGCACTGCCCGGCCCGGATGAGGATCACAATCCGGAAACGGCTGCTTCCCTTGCAGCCGTGCTGGCCGGACGCGCGGATGTGCCTGCCGAAAAGCGCCTGGAAGTAGCGCGCTTCATGGAAGATTTGACTGCCTCCAACCAGGGCGGCTGGTATTCGGTGATTTCGCTCCATGGCGGCGGCAGCCCGGAAGCGATGAAGCGCGAGATTTGGCGCAATTACCCGGTCGAAGAACGTTCGGCGCTGGTGGAACGCCTGCTTGATCGCGGCATTCTGGATGAGGGCAAGCGCATTTCAAAA
>CAIYMY010000083.1 GCA_903927465.1 uncultured Rhodospirillales bacterium
ATTTTCCGAGCCGCCAAGTGTTACCACTTGGCTTGAAAATGCTCCCTTGTCTGGTCGCATTTTCCGAGCCGCCAAGTGTTACCACTTGGCTTGAAAATGCTCAGCGCTTGATCCCAGCGATCGCGTTCTGAATGCCGGTGGTGGCCCAGGGGCCCCAGGGCATGGTGAAGAACTTGAAGCCCTTATCGACGAAGAAATTCGGCTCCATGCCGGGCGGGATGAAATACATGCCGGCGGCAATGCCATGCTTGGCAGCAGCTGCTGCAATTTTATCAAGCGCGCGCTGATAGGTATCGCAGGCGTAATCCAGCGGCACATCCAATTCGATGGAAAGATCGGAAGGCCCAATCAGCAAAACATCTACGCCCGGTACCGAAGCGATGGCATCAAGATTTTCCAGCGCCTGCTTGGTTTCGATCATGGGCACAATGACCAATTCCTTGTTCACCGCATCCATATAGTCGCGGTACTTGGGGAATTCGCCCCATTCACCGCGCACGCCCGCATTGCTGCGATTGCCCTGCGGATAGTAGCGGCAGGAACGCACCATTGCCTCAGCCTCGGCCCGCGTATTGATCATGGGGGCAATGATACCGCGCGCGCCGGCATCCAGTGCGAAGCAAATCTGATCCGCCTGGTTCGCGGCAACGCGCACCAAGGGCGCCGCCTTCTTGCCGCGCATCGCCTGGATGGAAGGCGCCATCTGCTTGATTTCATAGGGGGAGTGCTGGGTGTCGAACAGGATGAAATCAAAGCCGGCATCAGCCAGCACCGATACATCAATATTCGGCCCCGCAGTCGTTCCAATGGCGGTTTTGCCTGATTTGATTATTTGTTTGATGGCGTTCATCTGACCTTGTTTCCTCACACAGGATTTGACGCGTAGGCGCGCCAGTCCAAAAACGATCGGCATCTTGTGGCTGCTTCATTGCCCATCCGCGATGGCGCCAAGGCCACCCTGTACGGATAGGGTCAAGAACGCTGTCTCAATCACCCATCACCCGCAACGCTACCCATCATCCGAGAGGCTTAGCAATAGCGGGGGGCGGTTCAGAATTTCCGCCTATCCGATTTGGCGTTGCTCCTGGAGCCACGCCGTAGCAACCAAGCGCATGCAAATTGCCATGCGCCAGGCTTTCCTTCATCCTGCAATCGCATCGGAGATATCGGCCATGGCATTCAACATCGGTCTTTTGTTGTTTCCTGAAATCACCCAGCTGGACCTGACCGGCCCTTATGAGGTTTTCACGAAATTCCCCGATGCCAAGGTGCATCTGATCGCCAAGACCATGGACCCCGTGAAGGCCAATGGCGGCATGCGCATTCTGCCGGGTATCACCATGGCGGATTGCCCCGCGCTTGATCTGATCTGCGTGCCTGGCGGTGCGGGCATGAATCCCCTGTTGAATGATGCGGAAACACTCGCTTTCCTCCGGCGGCAGGCAGCGTCTGCGCGCTATATCACCAGTGTTTGCACCGGTGCTTTGGTGCTCGGCGCGGCTGGGCTTCTCAAGGGCAAGCGCGCAGCCACGCATTGGATGAGCCTTGAGATGCTGGCGCATTTCGGCGCCATTCCAACGGCTGAACGCGTCGTCAAGGATGGCAATGTGATCACCGGAGGCGGCGTGACCGCCGGCATTGATTTCGCCCTGACCGTCGCCGCCGAAGCCTTTGGAGAGGATGTGGCGAAATCCATCCAGCTTGGCATCGAATATGACCCTCAGCCGCCCTTCAAGGCGGGCTCCCCCCAAGGTGCTGGCGAAGCGCTGGTGACGAAAGCGCGCACGGCGTCAGCGCGTCGGCAAGCAGAACGGGAAGCCGCGGTGCGCGAAGCGGCGGCGCGGTTGAATTAACGGGTAGCTTGGCGGTTCTGCTCGACAGACTTGCCGCTTCACGCCAGCCGCGATGACGCCACGCGCCTTAAGCCCAGCACAGCTTTCAACCGTCCTGGCTGTCGCCTCACCCTACTTTATGCTTAATAACACCAAGAAAACGCGGGGAGCTTCCGGATGAATCGTCGCAGCATAGTGATGGGCCTGCCCTTGGCGCTGATGGCCAGCCAGGCCCGCGCGCAGGGCGCCTGGGCGCCAAGCCGCCCCGTGGTGCTGGTGGTGCCCTTCGCCCCGGGCGGCCCGAATGACCTGGTGGCGCGGCTGGTGGCGCCCGCCATGCAGGCAGCCCTTGGCCAGAATGTGGTGGTGGAAAACCGCCCCGGCGCCACCGGGGCCATCGCTGCCCGCCATGTCGCGGCGCAACCGCCCGATGGCCATACGCTGATTGTGGCCGCCAGCGGCACCATGACCATCAACCCCGCCGTCATGACCCGCCCTGGCTATGACCCTGAGAAGGATTTCGCCCCGGTCAGCTTGGCGATGTCTGTCCCCAATATGCTGGTCGTGAACAAGGACGTGCCCGCGACCACTGTGGCCGAGGTCGTGGCCTGGCTGAAGCGCGAAGCGGGCCGGGCTTCCTATTGCTCCGGCGGCGTGGGGTCCACCGAACAATTGGGCATGGAGCTTTTCCTGAAGCGCACAGGGACCGAGGCGACGCATATCCCCTTCACCGGCGGCGCCCCGGCCGTCACCGCCATGATCCAAGGCCAGGTGCAGATCGGCATCCTGAATGCGGCAACCGTGCGCCCGCATGTGGTTTCAGGCGCTTTGCGCGCCATTGCCATTGCCGGCACCAAGCGCTTTTCCGGCCTGCCCGATGTGCCCACCATGGTGGAAGCGGGCCTGCCCGATGTGCTTTCCGCTTCCTGGTCCGCCTTTCTGGCCCCGGCGGGCACGCCCGCGCCGGCCATCGCCCGGCTGCATGAGGTGATTGTGGCCGCACTCCGCACGCCAGAGACCACGCAGCGCCTGACGGCAGCCGGCTTCACCATTGACGCTTCCACCCCTCAGGAATTGGGGGCCACGATTTCGGCAGAACTCGCCCGTTGGAAGCAAGTGGTGAAGGACGCCAATATCCAGATGAACTGACACGGTTGACAAGCCGGGGCCGCGCGGCCATTCGCGCGGCCTGACCTTTTTTAACAGTAACGGATTTATCATCATGGCCTTTGCCTTCGTCTTCCCCGGCCAGGGGAGCCAGGCTGTCGGCATGGGCCGCGACCTGGCCGATGCCTTCCCTTCTGCCCGCCACGTCTTCCAGGAAGTGGATGATGCTTTGGGCCAGAAGCTCAGCAAGCTGATGTGGGAAGGTCCGCAGGAAGAATTGACGCTGACGGCCAATGCCCAGCCGGCGCTGATGGCGCATTCGCTGGCCGTGGTGCGCGCACTGCAAGTCGAAGGCGGCTTTGGGCTTGCCGCGCGCGTGACGCTGGTGGCCGGCCATTCTCTTGGCGAATACAGCGCGCTGACCGCCGCCGGCGCTTTCGATATCGCGACCGCCGCGAAGCTTTTGCGCTTGCGTGGCGAGGCCATGCAAAAGGCCACCCCCCCCGGCACTGGCGCCATGGCGGCACTTTTGGGGGCGGAGATTGATCTGGCGCAGGAAATTTGCGCCGCCGCCGCGACCAACCCCGAAACCAACAAGGCTGAGGTGGTGGAAGCCGCGAACGACAATGGCGGTGGCCAGGTGGTGATTTCCGGCGCCAAG
>CAIYMY010000084.1 GCA_903927465.1 uncultured Rhodospirillales bacterium
CGCCGCTTTGGGGCAGGCGCGGCTTACGGTGCGCCCGCGCTTGAAGGTCGGCGTGTTTTCCACCGGCGATGAATTGGCAAGCCCCGGCAGCGCGCTTGGCCCCGCGCAAAGCTATGACAGTAACCGCTTCACCCTGCTGGCACTGCTAGCTGCGCTGCCCGTGGAAGCGCATGACCTTGGCATTCTGCCCGATGACCGCGCCGCCACTGAAGCCGCTTTGTGCGAAGCCGCCGCCAGCCATGATTTGCTGCTGACCAGCGGGGGTGTCTCCACCGGGGAAGAAGACCATGTCCGCGCCGCCATTGAAGCCGGCGGGCGGCTGGTGTTTTGGCGGCTAGCGGTGAAGCCAGGCCGCCCCGCCGCTATGGGGCTGGTGGGCGGTACGCCCGTGCTGGGCCTGCCGGGCAATCCCGTGGCGGCGGTGGTGACGTTTCTGCATCTGGCGCGGCCCCTGGTGCTGCGCCTTTCGGGGGCTTTGCCTGAAGCCCTGCCGCGCTTTGTGGCGGAGGCTGATTTCAGCTACCGCAAGAAGGACGGGCGGCGTGAATATGTGCGCGTCAGCCTGCATGCCACGGGCGGCCTGCCGCGCGCACAAAAATTTGCGCGAGAAGGGGCTGGGCTGCTGACATCGCTGACGCAATCCGATGCCTTTGTGGAATTGGGCGAGGAGATTACGGCGGTAAGCCCTGGTGATCGCGTGACAGTCCTGCCCTTCGGCGCGATATTCTGACATTTCGCGCCTTGACGCATCGCCCCGCTGGTGATGCCTTGCGTATCAGAACAAGGAAACAGCCACCATGGACCATAACCCTTTGCCCTTCGCCCCCACCGAAGAAACGCGCATGTTGCAAGACCTTGTCGCGCGCTTCGTGGATAAGGAACTTATCCCGCTGGAGCCCGCGATTCTGAAGCGTGAAGCCGAAGGCAAGGGCTTTAAGCTCTCGGAAGAAGAAGAAACGCGCTTGCTCGCGCGCTGCAAGGAATTGGGCCTTTGGGGGCTTGATGTGCCGGAGGAATTCGGTGGTGCCAATCTATCGCTGAGTGCGCTCGCGGCCGCTGAGGAAGAATTGGGTCGCGCCTGCGTGCCCTTCGTCATCCCCCCCGATAGCCCCAATCTGCACATGATGCTCTCGGTCGCCAATTCCATGCAGCGGCAGCGCTATCTGGCGCCTTACGCTGAAGGCACGGCGCGCTCCGCCATAGCAATTTCCGAACCCGGCGCTGGCGGTGACCCTGCGGGCATGACCACCCGCGCGGTGAAGGATGGCAATGATTGGGTCATTAATGGCCGCAAAATTTGGGTCAGCAATGTGCCGCGCGCGGATTTCATCATCCTCATGGCGCGCACGGGTGATGGCAAGCGCCAGGAAGGCGTCACGGCCTTCATCGTGGAAAAGGGCACGCCCGGCTTCATCATTGAACGCGAAATTTCCATGATTGGCGGGCGCAAGACTTATGAGCTGGTGTTTGAAGATTGCCGCGTGCCGGATTCCCAGGTGCTCGGCGAATTGGGCCGCGGTTATGCGCCCATGCAATTGCGCTTGAATGTACGCCGCCTGCAAATGGGCGCGCGTTGCGTGGGCATGACACGCCGCGCTTTGGATATGATGGCCGATCAGGCGCGCAATCGCGTGACCTTTGGTGTGCGGCTGGCTGATCGCCAGGCCATTCAATGGTGGGTGGCGGAAGCCGCAACCCGAATGCATGCTTGCAAGCTGATGGTCGCTGATTTGGCCGCGAAGCTGGATGCCGGCGCTGATGTGCGCATGGAAGCTTCCATGCTGAAGGTGGAAGGCACGGAAATGGCGCAGGATATCCTGGACCAGGCCATGCAGACCTTCGGCGCCATGGGCGTGACCAAGGAGCTACCGCTGCAATTGATGCACCAGCAGGTGCGGCTGATGCGCGTGTATGAAGGCCCGTCTGAGGTGCATCGCAGCGCCATTGGCCGGCGCATTCTGGGTTCCAAGGTCTAAGCCCGGATGGCGGAACCGCATCGCCCGCTGGATGGGATTCTCGTTCTCGATCTCGGGCAGATTTATCAGGCGCCGTATTGTTCCTTCCTGATGGCGATGGCGGGCGCCACTGTTATCAAGATCGAACCGCCGGGGGGTGAATCACTCCGGCGGCGCAGCATGGTCTCGGGCGGGTCCGTGCCGCAGGCCATGCTGAATTCCAACAAGCTTGGCATTTCGATAGACTTCAAGAATGAAGCCGGGCGCGAGCTGTTCCTTTCCATGGTGGATCGCGCCGATATCCTGATTGAGAATTTCGCGCCGGGCGCGATGGATAAGCTTGGCCTTGGGCAGGAAGCGCTGATCAAGCGCAATCCGCGCCTGATCTATGCGGCGGCGTCCGGCTATGGCCGTTCCGGGCCGGATCGCGACAAGCTGGCGATGGACCTGACCGTGCAGGCGGCATCGGGCATTATGCACACCACGGGTTTTCCAGATGGCCCGCCAGTGAAATCCGGCCCGGCGGTGGTGGATTTTCTGGGGGGTACGCATCTTTACGCGGCTGCCATCACGGCGCTGTTTGACCGCGAACGCACCGGGCGTGGGCGCTTTGTTGAAATTGCCATGCAGGATACGGTCTACCCGTGCCTGGCTTCCGCGCTTGGCATGCATTTCGGCGGGCTGCGCGGCAAGATCCCGCCGCGCACGGGCAATTCTCATGCGGGGCTCGCGATGGCGCCATACAATGTCTATCCGACGAGCGATGGGTATTTGGCGATCATTGTGGTCAAGGAAGATCACTGGAACCGCCTGCTGCGCGCCATGGGGCGCGAGAATTTGATGGGCGATGCGCGCTTTTCAACCAACCCCGCGCGCGTGCAAAACATGGCCGAAGTTGATGCCATGGTGACCGCCTGGCTTGCTGGCATGACACGTGAGGAAGCCGTGGCGGCCACGCGCAAATTCGGCGTGCCCGCAGCGCCCGTGCGCGATTTGGATGAGGTGATCAATGATACCGGTATGCATGAACGCGGCATGCTGCATTGGGTGGAACATCCCGAAGTGGGGCGCGTTTGTCTGCCATCTTCACCACTGCGCTTCACGGACGCACCGGCACCGGCGCTGAAGCCGAGCCCATTTCTCAATCAGCATGAGGAAGAAGTGCTGGGCGGGATTTTTGGGTTTTCCGCGGCAGAACGAACAGCGCTGCGGGAGGCGGGGGCGATTAGTACCATGGCGCAGGTGAAGGGCTAGAGCAGATCGCGTTCAGATGGAATCATCTGAACGCGTGAAGATGCTCGAAAAACAAAGCTCTAGGTCGTGTGGACACTTATCTATCTTAACCACAGTATGGTAGCTGCGATTGTCACGACGGCGAGGTAGTTTCTTGCTGTTTTTTCGTAACGCGTTGCGACGCGGCGGAATTGCTTTAGCCTGCTGAAGCAGCACTCGATC
>CAIYMY010000085.1 GCA_903927465.1 uncultured Rhodospirillales bacterium
GAATATCCTGCCGAATTGCGCAATCCACCGAAGCGGCTGCATTGGGATGAAAACAAGCCGTGGTATTTCAAGCTTGCGGATAAAGGCTGGCTTTGCCCTGGCTGGCCGCGCGAATTTGGCGGGCTTGGGCTTTCCCCGGCGAAGCAGATTATTTTCACCGAGGAAGTGGAACGCCATGGCTGCGCGCGCACCAATGACCATGGCATTGTCATGGTGGGCCCGCTGCTGATCAACCACGGCACGCGCGAACAGCAGCAGCGCTTCCTGCCGAAGATCCTCTCCGGTGAGCATATCTGGTGCCAGGGCTATTCCGAACCCAATGCCGGATCAGATTTGGCGGCGCTCCGTACCGAAGCCGTGCTGGATGGCGATACCTATGTGGTGAATGGCCAGAAGATTTGGACCACACTCGCCATGGATGCCAATTGGTGCTTCCTGCTTGTGCGCACGGATAAGAACGCGAAAAAGCAGGAAGGCATTTCCTTCCTGCTGGTGGATATGAACACGCCGGGCATTACCGTGAAGCCCATCATCAATCTTGAATATCACGACGAATTCTGTGAGGTATTCTTTGATAATGTGCGCGTGCCCGCGGCCAATCTGGTCGGCACGCCCAATCGCGGCTGGGATATGGCGAAGGCGCTGCTTTCTTTTGAACGCATCTATCTGGGATCGCCCAGGCTTTCCGCTTATGCGTTTTCGCGCCTGAAGCAGCTCGCGGATCGTATGGGCGTTTGGGAAGATGCGGTGTTCCAGGACACCTACGCGAAGCTCCGGCTTGATCTGGAAGATCTGAAATCGCTCTACGGCGTTTTTGTGGACAAGGTCAGGCGTGGTGAGACGCTGGGCCCCGATGTTTCCATGCTGAAGGTGTTTCAGACCGAACTTTTCCAGCGCATCACGGATACCATGCTGGAAATCTGTGGCGAGAATGCCGGCTTGCTCGACCCCATGGAAGGCAATCGCAACCTGAACCCGACAGGGCTTTATATTCAGGCGCGGCCTGCCACCATTTATGGCGGGTCCAACGAAATCCAGCGCAACATCATCAGCAAGAATGTCCTCGCGCTGCCGGGTTAAGACAGTGCGCACATCACGGGAAGAAGAATCATGAGCGATCTTTGGCGCCTTACCGCAACCGATCTCGCGGCACGCATTCGGTCAAAACAGGTCTCCGCTATGGAAGCCGCGAAGGATGCGCTGGCGCGGCTTGATGCGGTCAATGCGAAGATCAATGCCGTGGTGGATCACCGCCCGGCAGAAACCCTGGCCGATGCCGCGCGCATTGATGCCATGATCGCGCGTGGCGAAGATGCCGGGCCGCTCGCCGGCGTGCCCATCACCATTAAGGTGAATACGGATCAGCAGGGCTATGCCACCACCAATGGTTTGCGCCTGCAAAAAGATTTGATTGCGAAGCAGGATAATCCAGTGGTCGCCAATTTGCGCAAGGCGGGCGCGGTGATTGTTGGGCGCACCAATACGCCGGCCTTTTCTCTGAGGTGGTTCACGCGCAATTCGCTGCATGGGCATACCAAGAACCCGCGTGATCCCAGCATTACGCCTGGCGGTTCTTCGGGCGGCGCGGCGGCCGCGACCATGGCCGGTATCGGTGCCATTGGTCACGGCACGGATATTGGCGGTTCCATCCGCTACCCGGCCTATGCCTGCGGCATTCACGGGCTGCGCCCCACGCTTGGGCGCATTCCTGCATGGAATGCTTCTGGTGCGGAACGCCATGTTGGCGGGCAGGTCATGGCCGTCAGTGGGCCGCTGGCGCGCAGCATCGCCGATGTGAAGCTCGCTTTCGGCGCCATGTGCGCGCGCGATATCCGCGACCCCTGGTGGGTGGATGCCGCCATGGAAGGCCCGCCCGCGCCGAAGCGTGCCGCACTTTGCCTCTCACCCGATGGCATGAAGTTGCAGCCCGAAGTGCAGGCCGCCATGCGCGATGCCGCGAAGCGCCTGGAAGCCGCTGGTTGGACGATTGAGGAAACGGATACACCCCCCTTGCGTGAACCCGCGCAATTGCAAGCGATGCTCTGGCTCGCGGAAAGCCGTCGCGGCCTGAACAACGCGCTGCAACAGGAAGGCGATCCGGATGCGAGCTTTGTTTTCTCGCAAATGGAAGCGCTTTGCCCGAACCCTGATCTGAACGGCTTCATGGATGCTCTGCAAAAGCGTTCGTATTTCGTGCGGCTCTGGATGGAGTTTTTTGAGCGCTTCCCGGTCGCGATCACGCCAGTTTCCGGCGAATTGCCTTTCCGTGATCAGGAAGATGTCGAAAGCCCCGCCGCTTTCCGCCGCATTATGGAAGCGCAGCTCACGCAAGTTGGGCTGCCGCTGATGGGCCTGCCTGGGCTTACCGTCACCACCGGCACGGTCGGACGCGTGCCTGTTGGCGTGCAGTTGCTCGCCGGCCGGTATCGGGAAGATTTACTGCTGCAAGCGGGCGCCACCATTGAAGCCGCCGGCGCGCCAATTACGCCGATTGATCCGGTCGGGTGATTACACCCGACCGGGTCCAACACTACGAAACGATGAAGGCCTTGGCCTTGGCGTCGTAATCGCCATAGCCAAGCGTATCCCGCAATTCCGCCGAAGGCAGCGCGCTGGCTGCTTCCGAAAGTCCTGCTTGCAGCGCGGCAAGCCCGGCCTTCATGCCCGCCGCGGCGGGTGAGAGCATACCAGTCGGGTAAGTGCCGATCTTGAAGCCGAGCGCCTTGGCTTCATCACGCGTCGGTGTGGCGCGCGCACCGCCGGGGGAAAGCACCGCGAAGGAAGGCCTTCCCTTGGCGGCAGCAATCGCACGATGGATTTCCGCATCATCGGCGGGGCTATCCAGGAAAAGAATATCCGCGCCTTCTTCGACAAACATCTCAATCCGCGCCACCGCCTCATCAATGCCGGCGGTCGGGCGGCAATCGGTGCGCGCCAAAATCAGAATGCCAGATTCCTTCGCGGCTTCAACGGCGGCACGGATTTTCATGCGCGCTTCTGCGCGTGGCAGGCAGGGCTTGCCGGCGGCGGTCAGGGCGCGCGGCGTGATCTTGTCTTCAATCAAGATCGCGGCGGCCCCAGCCCGGCCATAAGCGCGCACCGTGCGCTGTACATTCATCGCATTGCCATAGCCATGATCGCCATCGGCCAGCACCAGCGTATCGGGCGCCGCACCGCGCACCATGTTGAAACTGTCAAACATTTCGGCGAAGGAAATCAGGTCCAGATCCGGCCCGCCCAGGCGGCTTGCGGCCACGCAGGAACCGGACAGGAAGGCGGTCTCAAAACCAGCGTTGGCGGCAAGCTTAGCGCTCAGTCCATCCCATACGGCGGGCATGACAACGAAATCAGGCTTGGCAAGCAAAGCGCGCATTCTCTCAGGCGGGGTCATGATGTTTCCTCAATCAGGGTGAATAAGCCTCACGCTAGATCGGATTGCGCTGGCAACCAAGGCCCGCGACTTGCTGGTCCAGCAGGCACCGCCTAACCTTACGCCACAAAAGCAAGCTCCGAGGAACCGCCATGCCGATCATTGACTCCCAGGTCCATGCCTATGAACGCAACCATCCCGGCCGCCCTTGGCATGCGGTGCTGCATGGTCCGCCAGAGGTCACCGGCGCTGACATGGTCAAGGCCATGGATGCGGTGGGCGTGGATGGCGCAATCCTGGTTTCCGCCTTCACCATGTATCGCTTTGACGCAAGCTACGCGGTTTCTGTCCGCAATACCTATCCGGATCGTTTCGCACTGATAAAACCGGTTGATCCCAATGATGCTGGTGTGGCGGAAACTATCGCGGATTGGCAGGCAACCCCTGGTGCAGTTGCCATTCGTATCATGATGCGCGGTGATGTTTCGGCAGACCCGGCTGACCCCGGCATCAATCACGTGCTGGCAACGGCGGCAAAGCGTGATCTGCCGGTCAATCTGCTCTGCTGGGGCAGGCTGGACCAGGTGCATGAATTGGCACGGCGCAATCCGAATACGCGGCTTGTGATTGATCACCTCGGCCTGCAACAGCCCTTCGAGCCGCCACGGATGGAAAACGGCTTTGATGAACTGCCGAAGCTGCTGGCGCTTGCGGCTTTCCCAAACATCGTCGTCAAAATCAGCGGCGCCTGCACGCTTTCGCGTGGTGAATACCCTTACGCCGATATCTGGGAACCGCTCGCGCGCATATTCGATGCCTTCGGCTTGCAGCGCTGCCTTTGGGGTACGGATTGGACTCGCGCGGTGGAGTTGATGACTTATGCGGAAGGCGTGGATTCCTTCCTGAAATCTGATCGGCTGTCCGACACTGATCGCGCCATGCTGATGGGTGAAGCCACAAGCCGCGCCTATCGCTGGACACCGGGGGGCAAGTAAGGGCTGGCGCGACGGGTGCAAAGCTGCCAGCGTTTACCAAAATCTTGCCGAGGAAACCCAGAATGAAGCGACGCCATCATGATGCGTGACAGCCGCTTGGATGGCCGCGCTGCCTGGACGCGTTTGGCGATTGCGCTTCTGATTAGCATGATCGGCAGCGCGCCGATGTGGACCGTGGTGGTGGTGCTGCCCACCGTGCAAGCGGAATTCGGCACGCTGCGCGCTGGCGCTTCGCTTCCCTATACCATGACCATGGTGGGCTTCATGGTGGGTGGCGTGCTCATGGGCAAGCTGTCTGATCGCTTTGGCGTCATGGTGCCGGTGCTGATCGGCGCTACCTCCATCGGGCTTGGCGGCATCGCGACCTATTTTGCGCCGAGCCTTTTCACCTTCGGTCTTTCCTATGGTGTTTTGCTGAGCTGCTTTGGCGCGGCGGCGGTATTCAGCCCGCTGATTGCCGATGTCTCGCTATGGTTCGAAAAACGCCGCGGCATTGCCATGGCGCTGGCGGCTTCCGGCAATTATTTCGCCGGCGCTTTCTGGCCCACTTTGCTGCAATGGGGCATTTCCACGATCGGCTGGCGCCAGGCGCATCTGATCATGGGCATCGCGAGCTTCCTCACCATCGTCCCCCTTGCCCTGCTGTTGCGCACCCGCGCCCCCATGCCGGCAGTGGCCGCACCTGGCACCACCGCGCCCCGCAATCCCATGGCGCTGGGGCTTTCGCCGAATGTTTTGCAAACACTGATCATCCTGGCGGGGATCACCTGCTGCATCGCCATGGCCATGCCGCAGGTGCATATCGTCGCCTATTGCGTGGATCTTGGTTTTGGCGCGGCGCGCGGCGCGCAAATGCTCTCCGTCATGCTCGCCAGCGGTATCGCTTCGCGCCTGATATTCGGTTTCATCATGGACCGTATCGGTGGCGTGCGAACGCTCGTGCTTTCATCCCTGCTGCAAGGCATCGCGCTGCTGCTGTTCCTGCCATCTGATGGGCTGATGGCGTTGTTCCTGGTGTCCTTCATGTTCGGCCTGTTCCAGGGTGGGCTGGTGCCCTGCTACGCCATGATTGTGCGCGAGAACTTCCCACCATCGCAGGCCGGTAGCCGAGTGGGCCTGGCACTGTCTTCAACCATGGTTGGCATGGCCATTGGCGGATGGATGGCGGGCGCGCTGTTTGACGCGACCGGCGGCTATACGGCGGCGATGTGGAACGGGATTGCGTGGAACCTGGTTAATCTTTCCATCGCGCTTGGGCTGCTGTGGCGGCTTAGAGCATTTTCAAGCCGAGTGGTCTCACTTGGCGGCTCGGAAAATGCGACCCAAAAAAGGATTTAGTGCGTGTCCGGTGAACGAATGTGAACGGGACGCGCACTAATCGTCGGCAGCAGGCTTTTGCGTGAACTTCTAAGAAGGCCCGCGCTTCAGCCGATCTTCTCCCAATACAATTCCAATTGCTGCATCGCGCCATCCACCATGCGCGCTGGCGGTTTCAGCCACACGCCCACGCCTTCCGCGCGTACCTGCCGCACCTGATCACCACCGATGCGATCGGCCAGATTGCTGTCATCCACGCGGGTGATCAGCACCTGTCCATCGAAAGTGTAATTGCCGGTATAGCCAGACCAGAAGCGCTTCACGCCGGGCGGCAACACGGCGCGGCCATCACCCGTTGCAGCCTGCATGCGCTGCGGGCCGAATTGCACAATGCCGGTTGGCTCCGGCCCATATTGGTGATGCCCCAAGGGCTGGCTCGCCGCATCGGTCGCGCTCACGCGCAAAAGCTTCCAAGTACCAAGTAGGGAAATCATATCCGTCCTTTCAGGCTGCTGCCCGCGCATCTTCCAGAATCATCGTCGCCGCCTTTTCACCAATCATGATGGAAGGCGCATTGGTATTGCCGGCGACAACGGATGGCATGATGGAAGCATCCGCCACGCGCAACCCCGCTACACCATGCACACGCAATTGCGGGTCCACCACGCTATTGCTGCCAATGCCCATGGCGCAACTGCTGGATGGGTGGTGATTTGTTGATCCTGTTTCGCGCACAAATCGTTCCATATCGGCATCGCTGGTGAAAGCTTCACCCGGCACCAATTCCCCCATCGCAAAGGCCTTCAAGGCCGGCTGTTCCGCCAGCTGCCGCGCAAGCCTTATGCCCGCCAGCATCGCCCGCATATCATACTCGGTGGCGAGAAACCCGAAGGTAATCGCCGGCGCGGCAAACGGGTCGGGGCTTGCCAGGCGCACCGTGCCGCGCCCTTCCGGGGCCAGATGCACCGGGCTTAGCGTGAAGCCGGAAAACGGGTGTGGAATAACACCCTTTTTGTTGCGTTCCAGCGTGCTCCATTCCAGCAGATTGATCTGTAAATCCGGCTGTTCCAGGCGCGGGTCGGTTCTGGTCAATACCCCCGTGCGCACTGCATTCACCGCCATGGGGCCGCTGCGAAACAAGCCATATTGCAGCGCTGCGGCAATTTTGCGCGGCCAACTATTTTCCAGATCATTGAAGGTAACGGGTTTGGCACAGCGCCACATCAAATAGACGCAGAAATGATCATGCAGATTGGCGCCCACCGCCGGCATATCGCGCAGCACTGGAATGCCCATTGCTTGCAAATGCTCCGCCGGCCCAAGCCCGGAAAGCTGCAATAATTGCGGTGACCCGTAGGCCCCGCCGGAGACAATCACCTCTCGCCGAGCGCGCACGCGCTTAAGGCCGCTGGGATCACGATATTCCACGCCAATGGCGCGCCCGTTTTCGATCACCACCCGCGTCGCATGTGCATTGGTGCGGATATCAAGATTGGCGCGCCCCTTGGCGGGTGCCAGATAGGCGCGCGCCGAACTCCAGCGCCGATTGGCACTGGTGGTGGATTGATAATATCCCGTGCCTTCCTGCACGCGGCCATTGAAATCCGGATTACGCGGAATGCCTGCCTGTTCCGCGGCGCTGATCATCGCCTCCGTCAATTCTGTCGTGCCGGTGTGGTCCGAGACATTAAGCGGCCCGCCAACACCATGGAATTCATCCGCCCCGCGCGCCTGATTCTCACTTTTCTTGAAGTAAGGCAGCACGGAATCATAATCCCAACCGGTGCAGCCGCGCTGGCGCCAGGAATCATAATCCCGCGGATTGCCCCGCATATAGACCATGCCATTGATGGAACTTGTGCCGCCCAAAGTCTTGCCGCGAGGGACAAAGAACTTCCGGCCATTTAATCGCTCTTGAGGCTGGCTTTCAAAGCACCAATTGATCGCCGAATTCGCATAGACCTTCGCAAAACCCAGCGGAATATGAATCCACGGGTTGCGATCCGGCGGCCCCGCTTCCAGCAAGCACACCGAATAGCGCCCATCTTCCGAAAGCCGCGCGGCAACCGCCGCCCCGGCGGAACCGGCGCCCGAGACGATAAAGTCAAAAACCCCGGCTTCTTCCGCTGTGCTGGTCATGCTGCATCCCTCCATTGGCCATCAACCGCCACCAGGCGCCCCGCGTGAAACACACGCCGGCGCGGCGGATGTGCGCCAATGGCATCCGGAATATTCTCGGCTGGCAAGGTGAAGAAATGCGCAGGGTTCCCGGGCGCTATGCCGTAATCCGCAATACCAAGCGCGGCAGCGCCTTCGGAAGACACCATGCTGAATAATTCCAGGATCAACGGATCATGACGCAAATCTTCCCGCCAGCCGATCACGGAAGCGCGTTCCAACATATCGGCATTGCCATAGGGGCTCCAGGTATCGCGCACATCATCATTGCCACAGAACACGCGCACACCAGCGCGGCGCAGCAGCATGAGCGGCGGCATGGTCGCACTGCCCGCACCATGCGTTACCAAAGCAACACCACAGGATGCCATCATCTCCGCGGCCGCCTTCTGTTTTGATTCGGCAATGCCGCCCAAACAAAAGCCATGGCTGATCGTGGCCCGCCCCGCCATGCCATGCGCGCGCACGCGGGCACAGATTTCCTGCAAGCTGAACAGGCCAAGTTCGCCCGGTTCATGCAAATGGATATCCACGCCCACGCCGCGCTTTTCCGCGATCGCGAAAATGCCGTCCAGTTGTCCGGCCGGATCGCGGTCCACCTCACAAGGGTCAATGCCACCCACCAGCTCCGCCCCCGCGCCAATGGCGGCGTCCAGCAGGTCGAGCATGGGCTTGCCGCCGGCGCGCATCACACCCGCCTGGGGGAAGGCCACAATCTGGACGGTCGCGGCCCCGCGATGCGCCTCCCGCGCTGCCAGCACGCCTTCCAGCGCCGAAAGCCCAAAGGCCGGGGTGATATCAGCATGGGTGCGGATATGGGCCGTGCCATTCGCCACGCAGCGGCGGATCAGCGCCCCCGCCCGCGCGGCCGTATCCAGGGGTAGAGAGGGCAAAAGCCTCTCATCCGTCGCAATCCGGCTCATGCGGAAGGGCTCGGCTGCATGCGGGGTCCAGGGCAGGCCAAATAGCGTCTTATCCAGATGCATATGCCCATCCACCAGGCCGGGCAGCAGCAAATCCCCGCCCAAATCCAGCACCTGGCCTGCCGGGGGCGCCGGGGCATCGGTGGGCAGGATTGCCGCAATCCGCCCATCCTTCAGCGCCAGGCGCTGGCCAGGCGGCCCGCCATCGGCCAGACGAAAATTCTGCAAAACCGTGTCATAGGGCGCTTCAGCCATGCCCTTCCTCCCCATTCTGGCGTGGCGTACTGCGCCCCACCAAGCCATTTGGAGGATGATGCGGGCCGCTTTCCCCCAGCGTCAATCGGTTTCGGCTGCGCTTATGGTTGACGGATAGCCCCTGCTCTCCCTATAGACCCCCACCCCGCCGGGGCGGCTATCCCAATGGCCCGCCGCCGGCGATCTTTCTTTGCCTTATGGCTGCGGCCCCCTGGGAGAAGTATCGTGAAGCGTACCTATCAGCCCTCCAAGCTCGTCCGGAAGCGTCGCCATGGCTTTCGCTCCCGTCTTTCGACCGTGGGCGGCCGCAAGGTGTTGGCCAATCGCCGCACCAAGGGCCGCAAGCGTCTTTCCGCCTGATCAGAGCCTCGCGCGGGATTGCGTGATGGAGCGGCAAGAACCTTACGCCGCACCATTGCCTTCCGCTGCGCCTCGGCTCGCAAGGCTCAAGAAACGGCGGGAATTTCTGCGCGCCGCATCCCGTGGTAAGCGCGCTGCAAAGCCAGGGCTTGTTTTGCAAGCGCTGGCTGTGCCCGAACCCTCGCTCAGGCTGGGCTTCACCGTGACGAAGAAAATCGGCAATGCCGTGATTCGCAACAGGGCCCGCCGGCGCCTGAAGGAAGCCGTACGGCTGACGCTTCCCGATATGGGGCTTTCCGGCTGGGATTTGGTGCTGATCGGGCGTGATGCCACCGCGGAACGCCCCTTTCCTCTGTTGATTGAGGATCTGCGCGCCGCGCTTCGCCAGGCCGGTGTCGCACCATGAGCCTGCCTGCGGTTGCGCTGAAGGGCTGCGTGCATGCGTATCGCTATACGCTGCGCGGCATTATCGGCAGCCATTGCCGCCATTACCCGACCTGCAGCGATTATGCGCTGGAAGCTTTGGAAGACCATGGTGCGCTGCGCGGCACTTGGTTGACCACGCGGCGCATCCTGCGCTGCAACCCCTGGACCCCTGGCGGCTACGACCCCGTACCCCGCCCCAAAAACACTAAAGGCTGAGCACCCGCCATGGATCAGAAGCGTCTGTTCGCCGCGATTGCGCTTTCAATCGGCATATTGCTGTTGTTTGATGTCTACAAGCGCATGATGGCGCCGCCTGAAGCGCCGGCACCTATCACGCAACAGGCCCCCGCACCGGCCGTGCCCGCGCCCGCCGCTAGTGGCGCGCCCGTGCCGGCGACGCCGGTGCTGACCGCACCGTCGCAGCAGGAAGCCGCACCTGCGGCACGCGCGCCTGCGCAGCGTATCGCCATTGAAAGCGCCTCGGTCGCTGGCAACCTCAATCTGCGCGGCGCGCGGTTGGATGATCTGGTGCTGCTGCGCCACCGCGAAACTACTGATGCGGGCTCCCCGCCCGTGCGGCTTTTCGCGCCGCGTGATTCCGCCGCGCCCTATTTCGCGCAATGGGGCTGGACTGCCGCTGATGGCCGCACCCGCGTGCCGGATGGGGAGACTGATTGGCAGATTAGCGGTGGGCCGCTTGCGCCTGGCAAGCCGGTCACGCTCACCTGGAATAATGGCCAGGGCCAGATTTTTGAAATCCAGTTGAACCTGGATGAGAATTACATGTTCTCCGCCGAACAACGCATGCGCAATACCGGGGCTGACCTGGTGGCGGTGCTGCCCTGGGCGCGCGTGCGGCGCGAAACAACGCCGAAGGTTGAAGGCTTCTATATTCTGCATGAAGGCTTCACCGGCGTTATAGGCGGCCGGCTGAATGAAATGACCCTCGCTGACGCCAAAAACGAAGCGCAAAAGCGTCGTGGGGCGGCTTTCGAACAGGAAGATGCCGGCGGTTGGGTTGGAATTACGGATAAATACTGGCTCGCCGCTCTTATGCCTGCAGCAGCGGATCAACCGATGCGCGCGGCCTATCGCTTTGTCAGCGAAGGCGCTGGCACGGCTGGTGAACGTTGGCAGGTGGATATCGCCGCCCCCGCCGCGCAGCAGATCGCGCCCGGTGCCGCGGATGGCTTCAAAAGCCGGCTTTTTGCCGGTGCCAAGGAAGTCCATTTGCTGGATGATTACGCAACGCGCTTCGGCATCAAGGATTTCGACAAGGCGATTGATTTCGGCTGGTTCTACTTCCTGACCAAGCCCTTCTTCTACGCGCTGGATTGGCTGTTCCAGGTTTTCGGCAATTTCGGTGTCGCCATTCTGATCTTCACACTCGCCATCAAGATCGTCTTTTTCCCGCTGGCGAATAAAGCCTATAAATCAATGGCCAAGATGAAGGTTCTTGGCCCAAAAATGGCCGAGATCAAGGAACGCTATAAGGACGACTCGCAAAAGGCGCAGGTCGAAATGATGGCGCTTTATCGGAGTGAGAAGGTAAACCCTGCCTCCGGCTGCTTGCCCATCCTGATCCAGATTCCGGTGTTCTTCGCGCTTTATAAGGTGCTGTTCGTTACCATTGAAATGCGCCACCAGCCCTTCTTTGGCTGGATCAAGGATCTGTCCGCACCAGACCCGACCAATCTGTTCAATCTGTTCGGCCTGCTGCCCTTCGATCCCGCGGCCTTGAGCAACTTTTTGCACATGCCGGCCTGGGCGCTGATCATGGGCGTGACCATGTGGGTGCAGCAAAGACTGAACCCGCAGCCGCCTGATCCGATTCAAGCCAAGATATTTGCATGGATGCCGGTGATCTTCACCTTCATGCTGGCATCCTTCCCGGCCGGGCTGATCGTGTATTGGGCCTGGAACAATACGCTTTCTGTCTGCCAACAATACTACATCATGCGCCATGAACGCGCTGCATCCCGCGTGGCCAAGGCAGGCGGCAAGTAGGCATGACGCCGCTTGCCAGGTTTGCGTGATGAGTGGCTTTGCCGAGGCTACCACAGAAGAAGCACGCGCCGCCCTGCTTGAAGCGGGGCGGCTATTGTTCGCGCGGTCTTGCGATTTCTTCTTCGGCGCGCAAAAGCTTGAACAAGTGCCACCGCCCGGCCTGCCGGAGATCGCCTTTTGCGGGCGATCCAATGTCGGGAAATCTTCGCTGCTGAATGCGTTGACGGGGCGCAATGCACTGGCACGCGTTTCCAATACGCCAGGGCGAACGCGCCAGCTCAATTTCTTCAATCTCGGCGAACGGCTCGTGCTCGTGGATATGCCGGGCTATGGCTATGCCAAGGCATCGAAGGAATTGCAGGCCGATTGGCAGGGCATGATGTTCGAATACCTGCGCGGTCGGCCCAATCTGCGCCGCGTATTGCTGCTGATGGATGCGCGGATTGAAACCAAATCCGCCGACATTGCCGCGATGAAATTATTGGATGAGGCTGCGGTCGCGTTTCAGATCGTGCTGACCAAGGCAGATGATGTGCCGTCCGAGCAATTCGCCAAGCGCCTGGCCGAGGTTGAGACGCTGGCCCGCAGCCATACCGCCGCCCATCCCATGGTACTGGTGACCAGCAGCGAAACCGGCCAGGGCATGCCCGAATTAAGGGCGGAGCTTGCCGCCTTTGCCCTGCCGGGCTGATTTTTCTGCCGGCTGAGAGCATCATCAAGCGTTTCGGCGCCCTAGTCGCCAATGACGCCGTGGAGTTGGAGGTCGCGCTCCGGGAAATCCATGCGCTGCTTGGCGGAAACGGGACAGGTAAATCCACTCTGGTCAAGATCATCTATGGCCTGCTGCGCCCTGATGCGGGGCGGCTAGTCTGGCGCGGAGCGATGTTCGACCTGACGCCCGCCTTCGGCACGGCTTCGCGCTTTCTGGAAGAAGATGATGCGGTGCGCGCAATCACCCGGCGCGGTCTGCCCATTACGCTTGATCTTGCGGCGCTGTTCACCAATGCAGCTTGGGATACGCGCGACCCTGGCTTGCCCTTCCTGCTTTCCCCGATTGATCTGCAAACGGTGAAGGCCGCCAGCGTGACTTATGTGCACAGGATGCTGAAACGCGTGGTGGAAGAACGCTGCCGCGGTGATGCCACCCAGGCGGAAGCCGTACGCGTTGAATTTCGCAACATCATTGGCGATGATCTGATAGCGATCATGCCCGGCAGCGCGGAAGCGATGCGCCTGAAAGCCGCGTTGCTGCAAAAGGGTTGGTGGAGCCAATATCGGGAAGTGGGCATCGGTCCGGATGCGGAGATTTTCACCAAATGCCCCGCCATGGCGTCCGTCGGCACGGGCAGCAAGATTGGAGTGCATCCTGTCTCCGCCTGATCCAACCTTGAGCCGAAAGCGGTGATGGTGGTGAATGACAAGGGGCGCATCAAGGTGCGACACTCGGCAATGATGTCAATCTGCGGGATGTGGAAGGGCGCAGCGCGTTGTTGCTGGGGCGTGCGAAGGATAATAACGCCTCCGCCGCGCTTGGGCCCATGATCCGGTTGTTTGATGCGGGCTTCACTTTGGAAGATGTACGGCGCGCGGAACTCAGCCTGACCATCACAGGGCGTAATGGGTTTGAATTGGCGGCAAGCGGCACGGTGGGAGCGATCAGCCGTGACCCGCGGCATCAGTAGCGACATGACGAGTAGCGCGGCGATGTATTTTTATTTTGAAAACGGAATTCATTCTTGCCGGGTGATCGTCATGGGCAGGTCCCCAACACGGAAACCAGCTCGCTTTGCGGCATTTAGAAAAAGCCTCTCAAGGGCATGCTCAAGGGCGCCATCTATTTGGTCCTTTTCTTGCCCATAGCTCTCCGGTCCCGACAGGCCTTTCTGCCTCAGCAGCGTGAGCGCAGCAGGTCTGACCCAGAACATGGTGCCTGCAAAGAAATCGAGTTCAAAATCCTCCTGAGCGAGCCCAAGCTCCTGCGCCACCTGAAGCGTCCTTATCTGATTACCACTCCAGGCATCTTGTAGTTCAAATCGCATATTTGGAACCCGTAAGCGCGCGGGACCCACGATGCCGAGATCTGGGTCAGCTTGAAACTTTGAGACGACCTCCAAGAGACGACCATCGGCCGCAAAAAGGTCAAGCAGGCAGGCCCTTCGCCACAAGTCGCCAAGGAGCGTGGTCCGGCCTGCGCGAAGCGATTTCTTGCCATGCAATTTGCAGACGATATCAAATTCGTCGAGCTTTCCACTATCAAGCAATTCAAAAAAAGGCCGGATATCGCGACCAGAATTTTCGGTCACTGTTATTCGGGCGAAGGGAAAAGCATCAGTAATTTTCTTGGCAATATGATTGTCTGCATGTGTCATCGTTACCAGGAGACCAAACGGAACACGCACCTGCTTCAGACATGCCTCAATATCGTCCCAAGCATCAAAATAATATAAATGAACAATAAAACCGATATGTAGCTTGGCGTCCTGATGCGCGATCGGCCGAGGTGGTGCCTCAGCAAAACCAAGCACCAATCCGGCATTATCAAAATCGCAGATCGCCTCAAAGCCTAGATAAAGTAGTTTCAGAATTTTCAATTCTTTTCGGATGGCTTTTCGATGCGCCGAATTCTTCATATAAAGAAAAATTGTGATTTCCAGAGAAAGAAATTTAATGATCAATGGCTTGGCAAGAAGCCCCTTGATTACTTTCCAGCATCCCGTTAACGCTGATAGGCTTCGGATTTGACTTTCGGCTGATGAGGTCACGGATAACGGACTTCGCCCCATCAGCATAATCCTTTGAACGCCATCTGCTGGTAGTGGAAGATATATTTTGCTGAAGTAGGTTGAAGCTATCTCCAACACTAAACCATGTCCGGCACCGGGGAATATCTCGAAGAACTTAGAGTAATTTCCTGGCATTTCAGAATCCCACTCCAAGTAGAGGCATGATCCGCTTGGCAACGAATGCCACGTCATACGCTTTGTCGTTTTTCCTTGGCATAAAACGCAGTATCCTCTGTCTCAATATCTTCTCCCTATCTCGCACTACCCCAAACTCGCCGCCAACCCCTCCCGATAACTCGGATACCGCCATTCAATCCGCAGTGCCGCCTTGGTGGCTGCATTCGCAACGCGACGATTTTCCGACCAGAAGGAAAGCGCCATGGGCGACATGGCAGCGCGTGCTTCCTCAAAAGGAACCACCGGCGGTGGCGCCATGCCCAAAAGCCGCGCGGCTTCGGCCATGACTGCCGCGCTATCGGCAGGTTCATCATCCACGAAATTCAGCACGCGGCAGCCAGGTTCAGGCGGGTTGCTGATGGCGGCCATGATCGCATGGGCAATGTCATCGCGGTGAATGCGGCTGAAGCTGTGGCCAGGCTTCACCACCCGCCGCGCGATACCCGCGCGCAATTCGGCAAAGGGCGCGCGCCCCGGCCCGTAAATCCCTCCAACGCGGCAAAGATCCAAAGCGGCATGCGCAGGTCGCGCCGCGCGCCAGGCTTCTTCTGCTGCCAGGCGCCTTTGGCTGCGCGGCTGGCCGGGGGCGGGCGCTGTCGCCTCATCCACTGTGCCACCTCCACGATCCCCATAGACCCCGGTGGTGGAAAGATAGCCGATCCAGCGCTGATTTCCCGAAGCCAGGGCGGCGGCGTGGCGGCGCAGCACGGGGTCTCCGGCCTCATCAGGTGGTGTGGTGATCAGCCAATGGCTTGCCGCCGCGAAGGCCCGGCCGGCGGCGTCGAAGCTGATGACTTCAACCCCCGGCGGTGCCCTCACGGCCTCTGGCTGGCGGGAGGTGCCCACAACGCGCCAACCGTTGGCGGCAGCGGCCTCGGCAACCGCGCGCCCGGCATAGCCCAGCCCGGCAATGATCAGCAGCTTGTTCTGTTCCATGGTTTTTCCGCCACGCGCCGTGATAATTCGCTTGGGCGCCAGACTAGCATGGTAACATTACAAGCGGTCCGGGCTAAATAGCGGGTGATGACGCAAAAGCCCATGAAGCTGATCGGGGTTGCCACCGCGCTTTTGGTTCTGGGCGCAGCGGGCGGTCTGTGGCTTTCGGGCGTGCTTTCCTCAGCACAAGACAATGCCGCGCTGCCGGTGCCGCCTGAGCCTCCTCGGCTTTCCCAGGCGCCGGAATATGCGCGCTGCCTTGACCTGTTGCTGGTTGATCCCGCGGGCGCGCGCGGCTTGGCGCGGGATTGGCATATGCAGGGCGGCGGAGAGGGTGCCGCGCAATGCGAAGCCCTTGCGCAACTCAGCCTTGGTGAGCCTGATGCTGCGGCCGAAGCGCTTGAACGCATCGCGGCCCGCAGCGAAGCCGGGATTGCCGCGCGCGCTGCGGTTTTCGGTCAGGCGGCGGAAGCCTGGCGCGCCGCCGGTAAGCCACAACGCGCGGCAGCGGCGGCGAGCCTGGCGCTCGCGCTCACACCGCAGGATGCCGATTTGCTGCTGGAACGCGCCATGGCGCGGCTCGCGCTCAACCAGGAAGCCGCTGCCTTGGCTGATCTTGATCTGGCCGTGGTGCTTGATGCGGATCGGGCCGAGGCCTGGATCTGGCGCGCTGCCGCGCAACGCCGGCTTGATCACCTGCGCCCGGCGGAAGACAGCATCACCACCGCGCTTCGCCTGGCGCCGCGCAATGTGGAGGCGCTACTGGAACGCGGGATTCTGCGCCAGCTACGTGGTGAGGCCGAAGCCGCGCGGCGCGATTGGGAAAGGGTGCTGGACTTGGCCCCGGTGAGCGCTGCCGCTGATCTGGCCGCGCAGAATCTGGCATTGATTGAGGCGGGGCCCAGCCAACGCTGATCCTTATTAGCCCAAAATTCGGTTTGCCAAAGGAATATGTTCGAACAATTTCACGACTTGCAATCTGGAAATGCTGCGCGGCGCCAAGCGTGATGATGTGATCCCGGCCGGCAGCGTGACAGCTTTGCCCCACACTTACGCCGGGTGATATCGTTATTCTCGATAACCTCTCCAGCCACAAATGGCCCGGCGTCAGGCAAGCCATTCGGGCAAGGGGGCTCGCCTACTGTTCCTTCCGCCCCACAGCCCCGACCTTAATCCCATCGAGCAGGTCTTCGCAAAACTCAAACATCTGCTCCGAAAAGCTGCTGAACGGTCGGTCGAGGCAACGTGGAGACGTATCGGTTAGCTACTCGATGCCTTCCCGCATCATGAGTGCGCCAATGATTTCAAAAATCTAAGGCACGGAGTAGCTTGCAGTCTTCAGACACTAACTTTGCAGCCGGATGCCAGCATCCCTGATCACGCGGGCCCATTTGGCGATGTCATTCGCGATGGTGGCGCGCATCTGTTCGCCATCACCCGCCACGATATCAAGCCCAAGGCCAGCGAAGCGCTGACGCATCGCAGGGTCCCCCAGAATCGCCAGGGAAGTGGCGTGCACTTTGGTCAGGATTGGCTGCGGCGTTCCAGCGGGTGCCATGGGACCAAACCAGGAGCTTGCCTCGAAGCCAGGAAAACCTTGCTCAACCAAGGTTGGCATATTAGGTGCATTGACGGAACGTTGCAGCGCGGTCACGCCTAGGCCCCGCAATTGTTCGTCCCGGATCATGGGCAAGACAGCGCCGATATTTTGGATCCCGATCTGCACGCTGCCATTCAGCACATCCGCCATATTGGCCCCGCGATAGGGGATGTGTTCCATCTTGATGCCGGCCTGGTGGCAGAATAATTCGCCGGCAATATGCTGCGGCGTACCGACGCCAGGCGTGCCATAAGACACTTTGCCTGGATTGGCCCGCGCATAAGCGACAAGTTCCTGAATGTTGCGTGGCGGGAAATCCTTATTCGCCAGAAACACTGTTGGCATGGCGAAGGCTATTCCAATCGGCGCCAGATCCTTCATGGGATCAAAAGGCAGGCGCTGCAGGCTTGGCAGGATGGTGAGCGCCGCACTCGCAGCCCACATCAGCGTATAGCCATCAGGTGCCGCCTTCGCGACCCGATCAACGCCAATGGCGCCTGAATTGCCCGCGACGTTTTCCACCACGACCGGCTGGCCCCAGGCTTCGCTGAATCTTTGCGCGAAGATGCGCCCCGTCACGTCCGTAGCGCTACCGGCAGTGAAGCCGACAACCAGACGCACCGGGCGATCCGGCCAGGCAGTTTGTGCGAAACTCATCCCCGAGGCGCTGGCCCCGGCAAGGGCGACACCGCCCAGCAATACCCGGCGTCGCGAAAGCGATGCTGTCATGAACGTCTTTCTCCCCAGTATTTTTATGGCCCCTTTGGCCACCAGAATGGCCAAGGGGAAGGGGAAAGCCTAACGCAGACAATCACGTGCCGTCCATGCGAAACATGGTCCGGCAGGCGCCCTGCCTCAGGCGGAGACCTGCCGCACCAAATCGCGCTTGCCGGCCGCCGCGCCTGCAGCCCATGCGGGCACAATTGGCCGAGGCTTTTCAAACCAAAAGCAAGTTTCCTCGACACCGCGTGATGGGCACCAGATGCGCCCTTCCCCCATTGGGCCAAAGCCCAATAGACGAATGACAGCGAGCGAGGCCGCATTATCCGGCTGCACCGCTGCGCGCAGACGATCAATATCCATATGCTTGAAGGCGAGTTCCACTGCGACCGGCCCCGCTTCGCGCATCAGCCCTTGGCCCTGGTATTTTTCGCCGAGCCAATAAGTGGTCAGCGCCACCCGTTCATCGCCAGGCGGGCAGATCAGGCTGACCCAGCCGCACATTGCGCCATCGGATTTCCGTTCCAGTGCGAGCGGCAGAGACCGCCTTTGTGCCGCGGCGCCGCGGGCCGCCACGATTTTCTCTTCCGCCATGGGGGAGGAGAAGGGCACCGGCCAGGAGGCCAATCGCTTGCTGATCGCTTCCGTCATCATCTCCGCAATTGCCGGGGCATCGCGGCCTTCGACGCAGCGCAACCGAAGGCGAGGCGTTTCTGCTACGGGAGCAGATGGGAGAAAAACAACCATAGGATGTATATAGGCCGTGGAAATCTATTTGGCTAGAATTTTTTTTAACCTTTCCACAGCTTTTCCGCGAGGCTGATCAAATAGCCTAGACAGGGAAAAATTCCCATGATGCACGCGGGCGCGACGGTGAGAGAATTCCAAAAACCCCGCCAAACCATTGCGTCGCCCGAAGCCGGATTCCCCTGATCCTCCAAAGCCTAGTGCCTGAAAGCCAGCGAATTCCACGCTACGCCCGGCAATGATGGCGCTGCCCCGGGCCAGGGCAGAAATCTGTTTTTCTTCCTTTGAATCGGCCCCAAAAAAATAAATCGCAAGCGATGCTGGGCGAGCCACAACCCAGGCGAGTGCTTCTTCCAATGAAGCCTCTTCGCGCAAAAGTAGTATCGGACCGAAGATTTCTTCATGGCAGATCGCCGCTTCGGGCGCGGCTTCCGCCAGCCGCAGCGCCATCCGACGCCCTGGGCCGTCTTCAGCCAGGGGGGTTAGGCTGGCGCCCGCCATCAACCGCTGCAGCCGGGCATATTGGGCGGCATTGATCACGCCCGTGTCCGGCAGGCTGATGCCACTCCCGCGGCAGGCTTCGATGAAAGCCTGCTTGCTATGGCCAACCAGCAGCACCGTATCGGGGGCCACACAAGTCTGCCCCGCATTGAAGGCCTTGCCCGCCAGGATATCGCGTGCAGCGCGCTTCAAATCCGCCCCCGGCAGCACCAGCACCGGGCATTTCCCGCCGAGTTCCAGCGTCAGCGGCGTCAGGTTCGGCGCAGCAGCGGCCATGATCTTGCGCCCCGTCGCGGTGCTGCCGGTGAAGACCAGATGGTCCCAGGGTTGGGCGGCGAAATCCGCGCCGATGTCAGCGCCACCTTGCACGCAAAGCGCGATATCATCGCCCCAGGCATCGCGCAGAATTTCGGCAATCAGCGCGGCGGTGCGCGGCAGCGCTTCCGATGGTTTCACACACACGCGATTGCCGGCGGCAATGGCATCAATCGCGGGCAGCAGCGCCAATTGCACCGGGTAATTCCACGGCGCCATGATACCAACCACGCCTTTGGGGACGAATTCCTCCCGAGCGCGGGCGGGCCAGAAGGGATAGGGTACGCTCACGCGGCGGGCGCGCATCCAATGCCATAAATTGCGCCGCGCATAACGCGCCGCATCCGCAACAAGCAGCACATCCGCAAGCAGGGTTTCAATCGGCGCGCGGCCTTCATATTCGGCATCCAGCACGGCCATGATCTCATGCGAACGCGCCATCACGGCGCGCGCGAGGCCCGCCAGCAATGCCCGGCGCTGCTTGAGACTCGGCGCACCATCACGCGCTTCAGCGGTGCGCAAGGCGGCAAGGGCTTCAGCAGGGGTCATGCCGGAACAGCTTTCGCGGCTGCCTCACCAGAAAGCACCGCAGCCTCAATGGTGGCGGGCAGGCGCGGCCAGGTCCAATCCCCGGCCAGCACCAGATTACGATAAATCTGCCGTGGCGGTTGCGGCGGCATGCCAACCGCATGGCGCGGCGTGGCGCGGCGTTCTTTCACCGCGCGCATGGCAGGTGGCGCTTCTGGCCATTCCCCCGGCACGCCAAAGGCCTTTACCGCAGCGAGGATTTCCGCCCAGGCGCGCGGTGCCAAATCCGGCGCTTGTTCTTCCATTTCAGCATCCGCCGCGCTGACCGTCACGCTGACCCCGCTTGGGCGCACCAGCACCCATTGGGTCAGCCCGCCCAGCACGCCGATGAAGCGCACCGGCCCTGCCGTTTGGTGCGCGAAATGCAGATTGAGAATGGGCGCATGGCGTTCCGGCACGCGCAGTTTTGGGATCAGTCGCCCAACTTCCCAAGGCGGCAGCGCCAACACCACCTGGTCACGTGCTTCCAGCACGATGCTATCATCCCCGAAATGCAGCGCAATGATGCGCCCTTCCGCTTCTGTCATGGCGCGCAGCCTGACGCCGAAACGCGTGGTGACGCCAGCCTTTTGCAACGTGTGCAAAGCGGGCGAGATCAAATCCGGCCCCAGCCCTTCCCGCGCCACCAGCACCGCGCCCGCCCCTGGCCGCCCAAGTCGGCGCAGCACCACGCCAAGCCGCGCGGAAGAAGCCTCATGCCCCGGCGTGTTCAGCGCGGCCACGGTGAGTGGTTCGATCAACGCACGATACAGCGCGGGATGCGCCGCCATCACTTCCGCCACGGGCCGATCACCAATGGGCAAAGCAAGGCGCAGCAGCGCTGCAAAGGCTGAGGCACTCAAGCCCGGCGGGCGCTTGGCGGGGTCTCGCCAGGCGAGCGGGCTTGCCGCGATGCGCCGCGCGCTGCCATCGGCCAGGTCAAATACGGGCAGGCCTTCCGGTTCCGCTTCCACCCAGCCTTCGCGTGCGCCGATATCTGCCAGAAAGCGCAAAGCGGCCCGATTGGCGCCCATCAGCGCATGGGTGCCGTTATCTGTCCCATCGGGCAAAGCGCGGCAGCGCCCGCCGGCCACAGGCGTTGCTTCATGCAGCATGACGGCGCGGCCTTGCCCAGCCAGGCGCAGCGCCGCCACCAAGCCCGCGACACCTGCGCCAATGACATGGCATGTAGCCATGCCGCTCACGCGCGACCGGCAGTGGCTTGCGGCATGGGCATGATCCCCATGGCGTAAGCTGCCATTTGCAGCTTCTCACCACGCGTCAGGCGCGGACGTGGCCGAGGCAACCCAAAGCCGCGCGCCATCAGGCGTTCAAACAGCCGCTGATAGCCCCACATCATGATACGCGCTGGCAAAAGTGCGCGCTGATCCAGATGGCGCAGTTCCGCTGCGGCCTGCGCAAAGCCTGCCTCTGCCTGCTGTGCCAAATGCGCTGCGGCGCACGCGAAGCCGGGGCTTGCGATCAGCGTCGCGGCGGGCGCATCGGCCACACCCTCAGCCGCCAGCAGATCAAGCGGCAGATAGACGCGGTCGCGCAGCACATCCTCATCCAAATCACGCAGGATATTCACCAATTGCAGCGTGCGTCCAAGCCCAAGGCCGAAGTCAGCGGCTTCCGGCGCACCGAAAATACGCACCGCCATGGCGCCGACGCTACCGGCGACCCGGCGGCAATAAAGGTTCAGCGCTTCGGTATCTGCGATGCGCAGGCTTGACGTGGAATCGGTTTCCATCCCCGCGATCATCGCTTCGCATTCCTGGATGGGCAGCGCGAAATTTTCGCGCGCCAGCGCCAATTCACGCGAAAGCGCACAATCCGGCGCGCGGAGCTTACTGCGCCAATCAGCCAGGAAGCGGCGCTTTTCGGATTCCGGTATCGCGCCATCGGCAATGTCATCCACCGCACGGCAAAAAGCATATACCGCCCACAGCGCACGACGCCTTTCGCCCTTCAGCGCCGACATGCCGCGCGCGAAGGAAGACCCCGCGCGCCCAACCCGCGCACTGACCAAAGCCGCATCGCTTGGGCCTGTGCCGAGTGCCGCGCGAAAGCCATGCAGGAAATCAAGCCGCGATACAGCAACGCGCCCGAGCACCGGGTCCGCCGCGCGCAACCGCGCCAGCAGCCGCCGCGCGAGTGCAATCGTCACTGCACTTTCGCGCGCCAGGCGCTTGGCCGAGAGCAGCCGCGGCAAAGCAGCGGCGGCATCCAGCCTTTCCTCTACTTGATCGAGCGCGGCATCCAGCACGGCGCGCCGCGCCTCAGTATTTGCGGGGTCGAAGAAGCGCGCCTCACCGCCTGCCAAATCCATCCAGGCTTCGGGCATGTAGACGCGCCCGATATCGCGCCGATCCGGCACCAGATCCTGCACATGATTGAGGATTTGCAAAGCGGTGCAGAGAGCATCCGCCGCCGCCAAGGCTTCGGGCTTTGTTTCGTTATGCAGGCGCAGCAACATGCGCCCGACAGGATTGGCTGACCGTGCGCAGTAATCTTCCAAAGCAGCCCAATCCGCATAGCGCGCCTGCACTGCATCCTGCCGAAAGGCAGAGAGCATCAGCCGCGCCTCATCCGTGCCGCTGCCTGCGCCATGCAAAGCGGTGGCGGCGGGGTCATCAGTGGCGGGATCATCAAGGGCCGCTTCAAGCGCGGCTAGGCGGCGCAGTTTTTCCGGCGGGTCTAGCGCCGGGTCATCAGCAATATCATCAGCGGTGCGCACAAAGCGATAAAACCCCAGAACCTTCGGGCGGATTTCTGGCGCCAGCAGCCGGGACGCGACAGGGAAATTCTCAGACCCCGCGTCTCGCGTTGGCGCGCGGGAAGCAGCGCTTTCAGCCGTCATGCCGCGCCGCTGGCGGAATAGGCGCGACCCTTCCAGCCGGCAGGGCGCCCGATCAGCACGCGCACCAGCGCGGTCCATTGAATGGCAAGCCCAACCAGCACAGCCAAGGGATGCAGCGGCACGGTCCACCAGGCTTCGCGGGTTTTGAAGGTGATGGCGGCGCGCAGCGCGAACACTAGCGCAATGGCAAGCCCCGCCTGCCAAGCCGGCAAAAGAAAGAAGGGCCAGATATGCGCGCCGGCCAAAAGCGTGGTCCAAATGGGCAAGCCAACGGGCGTCGCCATGCCTTCATGCGCATTCTTGATGAAGCCATTCCAGCTTGCGCGCAGCCCATCATACATGCGGCATTCGGCAAGCTTCACGCCTTCCACCATTTCCGTCCGGAAACCAGCACCACGCAGCTTGCGCGAAAGCTGCAAGCCATCATGCAACAGCGTGCGGATGGCGCCATGCCCGCCGATGCTTTCGTAAGCACCACGCTCAAACAGGATCAATTGCCCGCAAGCAGCGCCAAGCTCCGCGCGCCCGGTCTCAGCCCGCCCGCCGCCGGGCAGATAGCCGATCAGCAGCAGATTGATCATAGGCACGGTCAGCGCTTCACCCAGCGAGCCGATGATCTGGCGCGGTACGCCAGTCACCATGGCAAGCTTTTGCTGCGCGGCATGGCCGCACATGGCAGCAGCGGCATCACGCGCCAGGCGCACATCGGCATCAATGAACAGGAAATGCGTCCCCCGCGCCGCTTCCGCCAAGCGCGCGCAGGCATGCACCTTGCCGGTCCAGCCCTGCGGTAGTGGGGGGCAAGACAGCAAGCGCACCCGCGCATCGCGCGCGGCATAGGCATTCACCATCGCCGCGGTGCGATCGCTTGACCCATCATCCATCACCAGCACTTCAATCGCGACACCGCGCTGCGCGAGTGCGGCATCCAGACAGGCGCTGATATGCGCTTCCTCATTCCGTGCCGGGATCAGGATGGATACCAGCGCATCCTTCGGCGCCGGCCCGTGCGCCTTGGCCATGCGGCGGAGGTTATCCAACGCAAAGCCAATCGGAAACAGCGCCAAGGCGAGCGCAATCCAAGGCAGGGCTTCAATCATGGGGCGGTTTCCGCGCGTTGTTCATGTCGGGGGTCGAAGCGTTCACCGCGCAGTAGCGCCTTGGCGCGGCGCCAGGCTTGATAAATGCCGCCCATGCCTTCCTGCCCCTGCACCAGGGTTTGAAACGCCGCCGGATCACGCGCAATGGCATCGGCGCTGAGCTTTTCCATCACGCCTGCCAAGGCATCGGAAAGCATGGCGCTACGCGCCTCTCGCGGCGCTTCCAGCAGCGTCGCAGCTGGGATGGGCGCGCCAAAAGCGGCGAGCATTTCCGCCTTGCGTTCGCCCCAGAAAGGGTAATCCAGCGCAAGCGGCACAAACACAGCATCGGGGGCGATTTCCGGCAGGCGGATCATGCCAGGCGCAATCGGCACGGGCCTTTCGCGCGGGTCACTGAAACGCCCCGGCGCATTGATCCAAAGAATATGCGCGGGATTGGCCAGCACCTTTTCCACCAGACGCAGAAACGCGACTGATCCGCGTGCGGACCCAGTTTCAATGCCGAAAACGCCAAGCCGCGTCATGAAGCGATATTTCTCAATGGCCTTCGCTTCCATCGGCGTAAAAAGCGGCCGATGCGGCAAAAGTCGGCGATAGAGCAGCATGAAGGCAACGCCATCCCACCAGGAAGGGTGATTGGCGAAGATCACCACGGGCTTACCTTCCGGCAAATCGGGCAGGCCCCAGCGCGCCACGCGCAGCGCGCGCATGTGTTTGCGGAAAAACCGCGTGAACATGAAATCGAAAAAATCCAGATGGCGCGCTGAACGCAGCGCCACCGGGTCAGGCACTTGTTTTGCCTGGCCTGTCGTCATTCAGCCGCGGCTGGCAGATCGGCCTCTCGCCGGCCAGCCAATTCCGCTTCGGGGGACATGCCGCGCCCGCCAAGATCACGGTCCAAAGCATCAGCGGCGATCCAGCCGGACATCATGACCATTGGCATGCCAGGGCCAGGATGCGCCGCGCCGCCGGCCAAATAGAGGCCCTTGATCGCCTTGCTGCGATTGCTCGGCTTGAAGGCGCCGGTGAAGGAACCATGCGACGCCAGGCCGTAAATCGCGCCATTCAGCACCTTGTAGCGGTTATGGATATCCACCGGCGTCAATTGGCTTTCGCAGACAATGCGGCTTTCGATGTCTTCCATCCCCGCCGTGCGCTTCAACTTGTCCAGGATTTTCTGGCGATAGGCCGGGAACATCTTCGACCAATCATGATGCGGCCGCAGATAAGGCGTATGCACCAGCACATAAAGCGCTTCCCCACCTTCGGGTGCCACCGAAGGATCAGTGCCCGATGGCGCGGCCAGATAGGCAGTCGGGTCCGGCGCCGGTTCGCCCTTGCGATAGATGGCATCAAATTCTTCTTCCGCATCGCGGGAGAAGACGAAATCATGATGCGCCAAATGTTCGTAACGGCGATTAAGCCCGAGATAGAGCACAATACCGGAACAGGCAGGTTCATACTTCTTGGCGTAGCGCTGCGATGCATTGCCCTTCACCAATTCCGTATAGGTGCGGATCGCATCCATGTTCGAAATCAGCGCATCACAGGCAATACGTTCGCCATTGGCCGTGACGCTGCGCACAGCGCCGCCCACAATCTCAATATCCGTCACCTCGGCATTGGTGCGCAGATCAGCCCCAAGCGATGCCGCGAGGTTCGCGAGCCCTTCCGCCGTGGCGCGCGTGCCGCCCACCGGATACCACACACCTTCGGATGCCTGCATATCGCCAATGCTGCAGAGCACCGCCGGCGCCAGATAGGGGCTCGATCCCACATATTGCGTGAAGTGATCCAGCATCTGCGCCAATTGCTCATTCGGCACATGGCCGCGGATGACTTTCGCCACTGTCTGGCCCATGCGCAGCGCCATGACATCACGCAGCACATTGGGCTTGAAATTATCACCAAGGTTCAGCGTATCGCCGATGCCTTCTACTGGCTTCCAGAAGAAGAATTTCTCAGAAACCTTGTGCAAATGGCGGGCGACGCGCTGGAAGCTTTCATAACCCGCGCCATTTGGCCCGCCAGGTGCGAAGGCATCCATGGACCGCGCCATGTCCTGCACGTTTTCGATCAGATCAATCTGCTTGCTGCCATCAAAAAAGCAACGCCATTGCGGATCAAGCCTGATCAGCGGCATTTCCTTTTGCTGATCGCGCCCGGCTTCGGCGAAGATGCGGCGCAGCACGCGCGGTACGGTCAGGATGGTGGGGCCCATATCGAAACGGAAATTCCCGCGCCCATCGGGTGATGGCATGTTCAGCACCGCTGCCTTGCCGCCCAGCCAGGCATTACGCTCAAGAACCGTGACCTGATGCCCGCGCGCCTGCGCGGTGGCGGCTGCAGCAAGCCCGCCTAAACCGCTGCCGATGACAATTACCTTGGCACCCATCGCGCCCTCTCCTTCTCAGTCACCAGCAGAATGTTTGGTCGCATTTTCCGAGCCACCAAGTGAGTCCACTTGGCTTGAAAATGCTCCAGCATTGGCCCGCATATGGCTTGGGCTGCGTTCGCTGCGCGCCATGCCCAAATCCTGCAATAATAAATCCGCGCTGATGCGCGCACCTTCATAAATCACCGGCAAGCCACTGCCGGGATGCGTGCCGCCACCCACCAGGTACACGCCCTTGGCACGGCCAAAGCGATTGCGCGGGCGGAAATGCATCATCTGGCGCACATTATGCGCCAAGTTGAAGGTCGCCCCATAGCCGACTGCATAATCATCCTGCCACTCCTGCGGCGAGATGATTTTCTCATACCGAATACGGCTTTCGATATCATGCAAGCCAATCGCCTTCAGCCTATCCAGCGCAAGGCGCCGATAGCGCGGCGCTTCCACCGCCCAATCCGCACCGCCCAAAAGGTTCGGCACCGGCACCAGCATATACAATGTGGAATGCCCGGGCGGTGCCATGGAAGGGTCGGTACTGGCCGCGGCCTGCACATAAAGCGACGGATTTTGCGGAATGATCCCTGCTTCGATCTGCGCCAGATTATTCTCATAATCTTCCGCAAGCAGCACGGTATGATGCGCCAGATCAAGCTGCCCTTCAATGCCTAGATAAAGCATGAAGGTGGAACAGGAATAACGCGCTTCGGCGATTTTCTTATCGGGCCATTGCGGGCGCTGTTCTTCTTCCATCAGCCCCGGAATGGCATGCGCGAAATCGGCATTCACCACCACCGCATCCACCGCATGAAGCCGCCCGCCCGCTTCAACACCCACCGCGCGCCGGCCTTCAAAGACAATGCGATCAATCTTGGTGTTCAGGCGGATATCCACGCCCACATTCTCGGCAACCCGCGCCATGGCTTCGGACACCATGCCGCACCCGCCGCGCGGATGAAACACGCCATGTTCATATTCCAGGAAGGACAGGATGGAGAACATGCTCGGGCAGCGGAAGGGGCTCATGCCCAGGTATTTGGACTGGAAGGAAAATGCCAAGCGCGTGCGCGGGTCCGAGAAGTGTCTTTGCAATTCCTGATCCAGCGAAAGCCAGGGCCGCAGATGCTTGAGCCCATTCATCACTTCCGGCGCCAGATAGGTCATCACGCCAGGAAAGGGCCGTTCCAACACGGGGCGGAAGGCTTCCAGCTTCACGCGGTTTTCCGCCATGAAGCTGCGCACGCCCGCCGCATCAGCGGGATTGATCTTCGCCACTTCCGCTTCCATGCGCGCCAGATCAGGCGTCGCTTCAATGGAAACGGGATTGGCGCCTTCAAAGATCAGCCGATATTGCGGATCAAGGCGGATCAGATCCACCTCATCCTCAAGCCGCGTGCCGCAGGCTTCGAAAATTTCCGCCAGGATGCGCGGATACAGGAAGAAAGTCGGCCCAATATCAAAGCGGTAGCCGCCAGGCGCCGTCACGGTGCGGGTCCGCCCGCCCACCACGGCATCCTTTTCGAATACCGTAACGCGCACGCCTGAGGAGGCCAGCAGCATAGCCGCAGCCAAGCCTCCGGGGCCGGCGCCGATCACGGCAACATGGGGGCGAGTTTGTGAGAGCGAGGGAGGTGATGCGTTCATCCGGCAATCTGTCTTTACGGTTCATCCGTACCAAATGTCTAAAAGGAAGTAAAAGCCGAGCCGGCCAAAGGGATTGGCCAGCCCTCAGGCCGCCATTGCCCCCTCAATTTCCGCGAAGCGCGCCCCAGCACGCGGGAGAAGCCGGCGCAGATAGAAATCCGCCACTGCCCCATAGGCTGCGCCATCCGCCGCAGCCGCCCGCGCGAGAAGAGCACCACCCAGGACCCAGCCCACTGCATCCAGATAGGCAGTTGCGAGCGCTTGGCTAGCCTCCGCATCGCGACCTTGTTCGGCCAGCACCGCTTCCGTGGTCCGCGCCAGGCCTTCCGCTGCGGCGCGCAGCCTGGCATCGGGCAGGGCTGCGATCTCCTGAATCAGCTTCCGCATTTCGGCCCCGCCATCGCGGGCGAGCTTACGGGTCAGCAGGTCAATCGCCTGAATGCCGTTGGTGCCCTCATAAATCGGGGCGATGCGCGCATCGCGCAGCACCTGGGCGGCGCCGGTATCCTCGATAAAGCCCATGCCGCCATGCACCTGCACGCCGAGGGAAGCGGTTTCCACCCCGCGATCCGTGGCCCAAGCCTTCAGCACCGGGATCAGCAGCGCCAAGCGCGTGCTGGCCGCGGCATCGCCCATCAGCTCCGCGCGGTCCGCAGCCGCGGCCGCTTCCAGCATGATCAGCCGGGCAGCGAGCGTAGTCGCGCGCATTTCCATCAGCATGCGCGCGACATCCGGGTGTTCGGAAATGGCCCGCCCATTCTGCACACGCTGCGCGGCATAGGCTTCGGCCAGGCGCAGCGCCGCCGCGCCATGCGCAACCCCTTGGGTGCCAACGCCGAGCCGCGCGTTATTCATCATGGCGAACATGGCTTGCAGGCCGCGATGCGGTTCGCCGACCATTTCAGCCTCCGCCCCCTCATACAACATGATGCAGGTGGGGCTGCCATGGATGCCCATTTTGCGTTCGATGCCACCGCAGCGGAAGGCATTGCGCGCGCCATCGGGCAGGATTTTCGGCGCGGCAAACAGCGAAATCCCGCGCGAGCCCGGCGGCGCATCCTGCAGGCGCGCCAGTACCAGATGCAGGATATTGCCGGCGCAATCATGTTCGCCCCAGGTGATGAAAATCTTCTGCCCATGCAGCGCGTAGCGCCCATTGCCGAGCGGTTCCGCGCGCGTGCGCAGCATGCCCAAATCACTGCCGGCTTGCGGTTCGGTCAGGCACATCGCGCCAGTCCAATCGCCCGCGATCAAGGGCGGCAGCCAGCGCGCCGCCTGATCCAGCGTGGCGTGATGGCGGAGTAGATCAATCGCACCCGCCGTCAGCAGCGGGCCGAGCAGGAAGGATGTATCCGCCGCCATGCCCAATTCAGTCATGGCGGTCCAAAGGCTGAGCGGCAGCCCCTGCCCGCCATATTCCACCGGTGCGGCCAGGCCCTGCCAGCCACCTTCGCGCCATTGGTCGTACAAGGCGGGGTAATGCGCCGGCGTGGTCACCGTGCCATTGGCGTAGCGGGCACCCTGCTTATCCGCTTCCTGGGCTTTCGGTTGCAGCGCTTCGGTGCAGAAGCGATTTGCCTCATTCACAATCTGGGCAATGTCATCGGCGGAAAGCGGCGCGCCGGCAGCGTTGGTCAGGCCCGGCAGGTCAACCAGGCGCGTGAGGCCAAAAATCAGATCATCAGCGGCGGTGGTCATGGGGTGGCCTCCAAGGCAGCAAGCAAACCAAAAGCGGGCGCATCCCGCCCGGCGGCCCAACCCGGCAGGGCGCGGGCAAGGGCAGTATCCTCTGCCGCCGCAGCCAGGGCCAGACCCAAAAGCGGGGCGAATTTGAAGCCATGGCCGGAAAAGCCGGACATGACAAAGCAGCCGGGGGCGGCGGCTTCCAGGACGAATTCCTCCCGGTCTTCCACATCATAATAGCAGGCTTGCGCGCCAAGCACGCGATAGCCCGCCGCGTTGATCAGGCGCGGGCGGGAGAGGGCCAGGATTTCCTCAATTTCCGCGGGCGTTGCCGCGCGCGGGTCGGCCCCGGCATCGCCCTGGCGGGAAAAGCGGTGATCCCCGATCTTGAGCGCGGTGCCCGCCACCGGCGGTACGGCGTAAAACCCGCCATCTTCGGCCAGATCAAGCAGCATGGGCGCGGCTTCCCAGGCGGTGCGGAAGCCAGCTGGGGGTTCAAGCCGCACCAGGATTTGGCGAGAAGGCACCACGCGGCCAGTCAGCCCCGTGCCGAGCAGCTTTGGCCCCCAGGGTCCGGCGGCAAGCACCAGCAGATCGGCGCTGCGTTCCGCGCCATTGGCCAGGCGCAGTGTTTTGCGCGCCGGTTGGGCGGCGGCGACCTCGGCGGCCTCGAACACCACGCCCTGCGCGGCGAGATGCGCTGCGAGCCCGGCGACGATGCGTTCCGCGAGCAGCGCGCCACCGCGCGGCAAGGTGAAGGCGGCGGCGATGCCGGTATCTGACAGCATGGGAAAGCGCGTGGTGATCTGATCCGGCGATAGGTCAGCACAGGCATGCCCATCGGCCCGCAGAGCAGCCCGGCTTTCCGCAAGCCAGCCGCCATGATGATTGGCCAAGGCCAACACGCCGGTTTCTACGTAATGCCGGGTGCCGAGTGCGGCCCAGATCATATCCCAAGCCGCATAGGCGGGATCAACCATCCGCATATACCCGGCCTGCGCGCCATAGGCGTGGCGGATCAGGCGGTGCTGATCAACCGACGCCCCGCGCGGATTGGGGATGGGCGCCTGTTCAATCACGCGAACCTGCCAACCAGCGCGGGCCAGCGCCCAAGCGGTGCAAAGCCCCATAATGCCGGCGCCGAGAATCAGGGCGTTTCGTTGTGCTGCCATGGAGCAAGCCTATGCCGGTTTGGGTGAGGAATGGGAATGCTTGTTTTATCAAGCCGCGAAGCGCAAATCGTCTTTGCCAAGTCGGTGCAAGGCAAGGCCCCTTCCCGCCAAAGCCAAAAGGAACCCATCCCGCCATGATCATCGCCTTCTGGACCATGCCTTTGACGCTGATTTTCCTGTGGCTCAGCTTGCGCGTGATCCGTTATCGGCGGGCTGAGCGGATCCCGCTTGGGTCGGGCGGTAATGCCGCGCTGGAACGCGCCATCAGGGCGCATGCCAATTTCGCGGAATTTGTGCCCTTTGCGGTATTGCTGCTGATCCTGGCGGAATGGGGTGGCGCCTGGCCATGGCTGCTGCATGCGCTTGGGGCGCTGCTGGTCGCGGCGCGCCTGTCGCATGGCGTGGGCATGGTGCAAGACCCGGAAGATTATCGCTTTCGCGTCTTTGGTATGATGGGCACCTTCAGCGTCATAGGTATCGCGGCGGTGGCGGCCTTCCTGGGGGCTGTCCTGCGCGGCTGAACGCTTGTGCGATGACCATGAATGCGGCCTATGATGGCGCCGTACTAACGGAGAGATGATCCATGACCTTGACCGTCCAACAAATGCTTGCCGCCGCCGAAGCCGTGGTGCCGCGCATCAGCGCAGATGAAGCGAAAGGCCTGCTCGGCCGCGCTGATGTGGTTTTCCTGGATGTGCGCGAACCGGCAGAAGTCGCAGCCTCCGGCAAGGTACCCGGTGCGCTGACAATCCCTCGTGGCCTGGTGGAATTCCGCGCCGATCCTGCTTCCGCTTTGCATGATGCGAATTTTGATCGCGCCAAGACCATTGTTGCCTATTGCGCATCCGGCGGGCGTTCCGCGCTGGTGCTGAAGACGCTGCATGATATGGGCTATGCCAATGTGCGCAATCTGGGCGGCTTCAAGAATTGGGTAGATGGCGAGGGCGAGATCGAAAAGGTCTAATCGCTACTTGGGGATCGCGTCGGCACGCGATCCCCGAATTACGCACGCCTTTATTGCGGTTGAATGCCCGCTGCGCGTGCTGCGTCGCCCCATTTCTTCATCTCGGCTTCCGTCAAGGCGCGCATTTCTTCTGACGTGTTTGAGGTGATCTCAGCGCCCAAAGTCTTGTGGCGTTCTACCACGATTGGCGCTTGCAGCGCGGCACGGATATCGGCGTTGAGCTTCGCCAGAAGGGTTGCGGGAATACCGGCCGGGCCAATCACCATGCCCCAAGTTGAGGCCTCAAACCCTGGCAGGAAAGCTTCGCCGAGCGTGGGCACATCAGGCAATTGCGGGCTGCGTCGCGCGCCGGTGGTGGCGATGGCTTTCAAGGTACCGGCCTGGATATGCGGCAGCGCAGCCGGCACCGTGTCAAACATGATGTTCACGCGATTGGCGATCAGGTCCGGATGCGCCTGTGTGCTGCCGCGATAGGGCACGTTTTCCAGCTTGATCCCGGTGCGTTCGGCAAACAGCACAGGCGCCAACCGCACAACACCACCCGTGCCGGCAAAGGTCACACCCGGGTTGCGCTTGGCGTATTCCACCAATTCAGCGGGTGTGTTGGGTGCGAAGGCTTTCGGTGCACACAACACCAAAGGCGTCACGGTGGTCTGCGTGATGAAGGTAAAGTCCCGCATGGTATCGAAGGGCAGCCGATAAAACGCCGCATTGATCGGATGCGCCACCGAAACCAAACCAAGCGTATGCCCATCCGGCGCGCTGCGCGCCACCACTTCGGTGCCGATCACGCCATCCGCCCCGGCGCGATTTTCGACCGGCACCGGCTGGCCCCAGGCGGCGGCCAGGGGTTCGGCAATCAGCCGCGCCGTGATGTCCGAAACACCCCCTGGCGTATAGGGCACAATCATGCGCACTGCGCGATTGGGAAAGCCTGCCTGCGCTTCGGCGCGGGCAACGAGCAGGATGGCGGGCGCGGCAAGTGCCACGCGGCGGGTAAGCTTCATGGTGTTTCTCCCTTTGGGTATTTTGCAAAGTCTATATAGACCATATCCTTTGCAACGGTATCGTCGGGGCGCTTACCCTGAATTGATCTCGACGAAGCGCCGGCTATCCATGGTCACATCCATGGCGCGGCTTTGCAGATAGGCGGTCCGCCAACACCACAATTTTAAGGCATACTTCGCTAGAGCCCCGGCGAAGCCAAGCGCGCGCTGATGTAAAATCCAATCGCGCCTTAACGGCTCAACCGAACATCTCATCCGTGATGCTGTCATACCAACCATCGGCATAAAGCGCTTCAAGCTGGCGCTGTTCCTTGCGCCTTTCTGCGGTCAGCGCCGCATTGCGCGGGCTGACGCCACCAGAACCCTCAACCTCGGCAAAGCCAGTCGGGCCGGGGCGAAAGACGCCGACAATCGAAATACCGTAATCAGCCCCAACATGGCTGTAGCAAGTGTTGAAGAAGGTCGCGGCCGGTGGCGCGCGGCCCGCAAGCGATGCGGCTATGCAAGCAACCGCGTGCTTGGCATGCGATGATGCCACGAAGCCCGATTTCGGCATGGGTGCGGCGATGGTCGCATCCCCCAGCACATGAATGCCTTCCACCTGCGTGCTTTCCAGCGTGGCGGGCTTGATCGGGCACCAGCCGGATTGATTGGCAAGCCCAGCATCGCGCGCGATCTTCGCCGCCATTTGCGGCGGAATGACATTGACGACATCGCCCTTCAGCTTTTCGCCGAATTCCGTTTCCACTTCCATGGCGGCGGCATTCACCCGCGTCACGCGCCCATCATTGGAAGCGCCGCGCCATTGGATGATGCCGGGGTAGAGTTCTTCCCACGCATCCTGAAACAGCGGCTGCTTCGAAAACCCGTTTTTCGCATCAAGCGCAATCAGCTTGCTGCGTGGCTTGGCGCGCTTCAGATATTCGGCAACCATGCTGATCCGCTCATAAGGGCCAGGCGGGCAGCGGAAGGGATTGTCGGGGATCACCATCACGAATCTGCCGCCATCGGGCATGGCTTCAAGTTGACGGCGCAGCAGTGAAATCGGTTGCAGCGATGGCACCCAACCATGCGGCATGCGTTCGCTGGCGGCTTCATCATAGCCTTCAATCGCGCCCCAGCGCAGATCAATGCCAGGCGACATGATCAGCCTATCATAAGGCACCTGCGCCCCATCCGCGAGCCGGACCTGCTTCGCCGCAGCATCCACCGCGACCACGCTTTGATGCACCACACGCACACCACGCGCGGCGAGCTTTTCATAGCCGAAGGTAATGCTGTTCATGTCCCGCCGTCCGGCGAGAACCAGATTGCCATAAGGGCAAGTGGTAAAGGTCCGGCTGCGTTCGATCAACGTAACGTCAAGCGCGGGGAAATTGTCACGCGCAAAACGCGCGGCGGAAGCGCCACCAAAGCCACCACCGATGATGACAACGCGCCCAGCACCCGCTTGGGCATGGGCCAGGCGAGGCGCGGCAAGGGCTGCGGGCATTGCAGCAGCAGCGAAGAAGGCGCGGCGGGAAAGGGCCATGATCTTGTTCCTCCGGCTTATTGTGGGCGCGCGTAATGCGCGGCCAGAAGCGCAGTTTGTTCCGGCGAATAGCCGCGGCTGATGCGGCCCATTATCGTGGCAGGCCGTTCATTGGCGCTGAAGCTGCGCATAAGTGCCATGAATTCATCACGGCTATGATTCGCTTTGATGGAAGGGATGCCCTGCCCGCCTTGGCCGCTGACGCCATGGCAACCCTGGCAGCCGCCGATCAATAGTGGCGTGTCTGTCGCCTGCGCAAAAACTGGCGGAGCGGACAAAACAAGAAAGCAAAGCACTATTTTGAGTTTCATGGACGTCCGTCTCCCAGCCAATTTGAAACATCGCTATTCATCGATATTTCAGTGACCCTATCCAGCAAAAATCATTGGGTCAACAACAGAATCTTCACGCAAAGCTGCGGGAATATTCCCATCCCATCAGACGAAAAAGAAGAATGAAATTCCGTTTTCCATGCGGCCGAGTGCAAGGTTTTCCCACGCCCACTGCCAGAATGCAGATCCCGAAACCCGATCGCATTGCAAATCAGATCATCACCAAAGCCATCATGGATAGCAGCACAGAAAGCCCAGCGCCTTCAGCGTTTGCGCGCACCAAGTCTTTCGCGCATTCCCGCCCAAGCCGCCAAAAACCGCGCCACCGTCTCCGCCCCCGCATTCCACGGCAGCGAAACACGGATTGCACAGGCGGCATCTGCCCCAAACCCCATCGCCGCCAGCACATGGGATTGCCGCACCTTGCCGGATGAACAGGCCGCGCCGGCGGAAACCGCAACGCCGGCCAGGTCAAGCGCAATCACCTGGGTCTCCGCCGGGGCACCTGGCAGGATCAGGCTGGTGGTATTGGGCAGGCGGGGCGCACTGCCGCCAGCGATAATCACCTCGGGCGCCAGGGCCTTCACCCCTGCCTCAATCGCATCGCGGAGCGCCGCCAGGCCTTCAGGGCGCGGGCAGGCAAGGGCCGCGCCGAAGCCGGCAATGGCGGGCAGGGCTTCGGTCCCGCCGCGCCGGCCGGATTCCTGCCCGCCACCAGTCAAAAGCGGCGTGGGGTCTAAACCGGGCCGGAGCAATAGCGCCCCAACCCCCTTGGGACCGCCAAGCTTATGGGCGGAAAGCGCCATGGAATCGGCGGGACCCAGGACAAAGGGCAGGCGCCCCGGCATCTGCACCGCATCCAGATGCAGCAAAGCGCCATGCTCCTGGCACAGCGCCGCGATGGCTTCAATGGGATGCAGCACACCGGTTTCATTATTCGCCACCATGACCGCAACCAAGGCCGGGCCAGCGGCCTTCAACGCCGATTCCAGCGCGGCAAGGTCCAGGGTGCCGTCGGCCAGCACCGGGATCACCCCCGCCGCCGGCCCCGCCGCCGCCAGCACAGCGGGGTGTTCCGTCGCGCCCACCAGTACGCGCCGCCCGGCAGCAAGGCCCCGGATGGCCAAAGCATTCGCCTCAGTCCCGCCCGAGGTGAACACAAGATCCCGCCCGCGCGCGCCGAAGCGCGCCGCAATCGCGTCCCGCGCTTCTTCCAATACCCGCCGCGCCGCCCGACCCTCGGCATGGACCGAGGATGGGTTGCCCGGCAAAGCCATAGCCTCGGCCATGGCGGCGATGGCTTCCGGGCGCATGGGTTCGGTCGCATTCGCGTCCAGGTAAAGGCGGGCCATGGCGCCTCAGCCGGGGGGGAAGGGGGCGGCGGCGCGGCCCAAAACGCGCCCGGCCAGCACATCCGCCAGCGTCACGCCGTCCAGGAAAAGCCGGATTTGTCCGCCCAATTCCGCCCAAAGATCATGGGTTTCGCAACGCTGCCCCGCCAGGCACCCGGGGTTGCCTTCATCGCACCTGGTTGCCGAAATCGGTTCTTCCACCGCATCTATGATGGCCGCGATGGTGATGCGCGCCGGCGCTGGCAGCAGCCGATAGCCCCCACCAGGCCCGCGGGCGGATTCCACCAGCCCCGCGCGGCGCAGCCGGCCGAAAAGCTGTTCCAGATAGGCGGCTGAAAGATGCTGCGCGGCGGCGATATCGGCGATGGAGGCGGGTTTGGCTTCCAGCGGGTCCGACTGGGCAGCCTCGCGCCGCGCCATTTCAGTAAGCGCCATGACGGCATAGCGTCCGCGGGTTGAGAGCCTCATCTGTCAACCCAGCCTGACACCCGCGATGGGGGGCAAAAAAAACGCGACTCCCAGCATGAAAACATTAGGAATTTCCAGTCGTGACCATTATATTACACCTTCTTCGGAGGGACGGGAAACCCCTCTGAGGCATCGGGGTGACGGCTTCGGCTGCGCCTCGGCGATAGGTTACGGCGGCGCTCCCGTGGCAATAATAGCTAGGTTTGCCGATCTTGGCGGTCAAGATTTCCGCGTTCGGCAATTGAGCGATGAGTGCGTATCCTGTTCGTGGGTTTTGGTTTCCCTGAAATGCGGCGCCGGTGCCGCTGGGTTCTGCATTGCCCATCCCCCATGGGCGATGGGTGGCGAGCCCCGTACCGGCCAAGAATGGAATGGATACGAGAGAAGACCATGCCAGAAGTGATGTTCGCCGGGCCTGATGGCCGGCTTGAAGGACGCTACCACCATTCCAAGCGCCCGAATGCCCCCACGGCGCTGTTGTTGCATCCGCACCCGCTCCATGGCGGGACGATGAATAACCGTGTGATCCATGCGCTGTACCAGCGTATGCAGGCGTTGGGCTTTTCGGTGCTGCGCTTCAATTTGCGCGGCGTGGGACGCAGCCAGGGCCGTTATGATGGCGGCATTGGCGAAATTTCGGATGGCTGTGCGGGGCTGGATTTCCTGCAGACGGTTAATCCTAACGCGTCTTCCCAATGGGTGCTGGGCTATTCCTTCGGCGCTTATGTCGGCATGCAAGTGCTGATGCGCCGGCCGGAAATGGGCGGCTTTGTTTCCATCAGCGCGCCCGCTTCGCATTATGATTTCGGCTTCCTGGCCCCTTGCCCCTGCGGCGGGCTGATCCTGCATGGCGCCGATGATGAATTGGTGCCGGAACCTTCAGTGAAGAAGCTGGTGGAAAAACTGAATACGCAAAAGGGTGTCAGCATTGACTACCGCGTCATGGCCGGCGCTGGCCATGTCTTCACGCCGGAACAGACCGAAAAGGTTGTGGATGCGGCGGAAGATCACGTGATGGGCATTCTGAACC
>CAIYMY010000086.1 GCA_903927465.1 uncultured Rhodospirillales bacterium
CGGCAATGTACATGTGATGGCGGGTGTGCCGCGCATCATGCAATCCATGTTCGAAGCGCTTGCGCCGCGGCTGCAAGGTGGCCCGCCCATCCTGTCGCGTAGCGTGCATGCGCATGGCGTGGTGGAAGGCGCGATTGCGGAAGGGCTTTCGGCCATTCAGCAGAGCTATGCTGATTTGGATCTTGGTTCCTACCCCTATTACCGCCAAGGCGGCGGGGGCGGTGTGGCCGTGGTGGCGAAGGGGACCGATCTGGCGGCGATTGAAGCCGCCGTGCAGGAAGTTTTCGCGCTGATGCAAAAATGCGGCGGCGCGCCGGCGATGGGGGAGCCGGGGTAATCCGGCTTCATACCGCTTCCGCCATCGCCCGCACCTCAGCAGGGCTCAGCCCCCTCTCCCGCAACGCCCGCAGGCTTTCCGCGCCATCGCGTTTCGCGAGCCTTCGTCCTGTCGCGTCGCGCATCAGCGCATGATGCGCATAGCGCGGCGCGGGCCAGCCCAGCAGCGCTTGCAGCAGCCGATGCAAATCCGTGGCCGGCTTCAGATCATCACCGCGCGTCACGAGCGTGACACCTTGCAGCGCATCATCATGGGTGACGCAAAGGTGATAGGATGCCGGCACATCCTTCCGCCCCAGCACGACATCGCCGAACACCTCTGGCCGGCATGTATGCCAGCCCTCATTTTCCTCATGCGCCTGCAATGGCCCGGGCACGGCCTCACAAGCGCGCGTCATGTGCAGGCGCAGCGCATAGGGCTGCCCGGCGGCGATGCGGCGGGCGGCCTCGGCTTCAGGCAAAGCGCGGCAAATCCCCTGGTAAAGCGGCCCATCCGGCCCTTGCGGTGCGGCGCCCGCCGCGGCCACTTCGCGCGCGATATTGGTGCGAGTGCAAAAGCAGGGGTAGGTCAACCCGCGCGCCGCCAGCCCATCCAGCGCGGCGCGATATTCGGCGAAATGCGCGGATTGCCGGCGTGGGGTGCCATCCCAATCCAGGCCCAACCAGCGCAAATCTTCGACTAACGCCGCTTCATATTCGGGGCGGCAGCGCGTGGTATCAATATCCTCGACCCGCAAGATGAAGCGCCCGCCGGTTGCGCGTGCGCGGCGCCAGGCGAAAAGCGCAGCGCGGGCATGGCCCAGATGCAGGAATCCTGTCGGGCTTGGCGCGAAGCGCGTGATTTCAGGCGTTGCATCCATGGCTTCCGCCGGGTAGCGGGCAGTATACACCTCAGGCAAGGGGAGATTCCCACATGGCAGCTTTGGAAGGCCCGCAATATGGCCCCGCTTCGGGCGGCAAGCCCGATTCTCTGGTCCTGCTGCTGCATGGCGTGGGCGCCGATGGCTTTGACCTGATTGATCTGGCCCCGGTCTGGGCGGAAGCCCTGCCCCGCACCCTGTTCATCGCCCCCCATGCGCCCTTTTCCTTCCAGGGCGCCCCTTATGGCCGGCAATGGTTCGACATCATGGACCGCACCCCGGCGCGGATGGAGGCTGGGCTCCGCCACGCCGCCGGCATCCTTGGCGACTTCACCCAAGCGAAGCTTGCGGAACTCGGCCTTGGCGGAGACCGCTTGGCGCTGATGGGCTTCAGCCAGGGGGCCATGGTGGCGCTTTTCGCGGGCCTGCGCGGCGCGGTCCCGGCCCCCGCCTGCATCCTGGCCTATTCTGGCGCGCTTTTGGGGCCGGAAACCCTGGCCGCCGAACTCACCGCCCGCCCGCCCGTGCTGCTGGTGCATGGCGAAGCGGATGAGGTAGTGCCCGCCATGGCCAGTCGCCAGGCCGCCCGGGCTTTGCAGGCCGAAAGCGTGCCCCATGAATTGCTGCTGCGGCCTGATCTGGTCCATGGGCTGGATGATGCCGGGTTGGCCGCAGGCACTGCGCTTCTGGCGCGCAGCCTTGGCAAAATGACAGCCGGATGAAACCTGCCCCGGATGGCTTGCGGCGCGGCACGGCGCATGTCATGAGTTTCGCGAATACGCGGCGGCGCCACTATATCTGGGGCCCTTCCGCCGGGCAGAGCCCCTGAATGATGTGGCGCCTCGCTGGAAGGAGCGAGGCTTGCCAGACGGCGGTCACTTCGCGGGGGCGCATGCCTATCCCGCGCTGGTCCTGAATGCGGATTTCCGTCCGCTTTCGTATTTTCCTTTATCCATTTGGTCCTGGCAGGACGCGATCAAGGCTGTCTTTCTAGACCGCGTTTCCGTGCTGAATGAATATGATGTGGAAGTGCATTCGCCATCGCTGGCGCTGCGCTTGCCTAGCGTGATTGCGCTCAGGGAATTTATCCCCGCCGCGCGGCGCCCTGCCTTTACGCGCTTCAACGTGTTTTTGCGCGATCACTTCGCCTGCCAATATTGCGGTGGTTCCCATCCCACACCGGATTTGACGTTTGATCATGTTATCCCGCGTTCGCGCGGCGGGCGCACTTCCTGGGATAATGTGGTCACCGCCTGCGGGCCATGCAATTTGCGCAAGGGCAGTCGCCTGCCGCGCGAATGCCAGATGATCCCACACCAGGCGCCGCGCCAGCCGACAAGCTGGGAATTGCAGGAAAATGGCCGGTCCTTCCCGCCGAATTATTTGCATGAAAGCTGGCGGGATTATTTGTATTGGGACAGCGAATTGGAAAGCTAACTTACAGTTTTCCGCTTTCTTTCACTGTCCGTCTTCAATTGCCCGCAAGCGGCCAGAATATCACGCCCACGCGGGCGGCGAATGGGGCTGGCATAGCCCGCATCATTCAGAATATCGGCGAAGCGGTGAATGGCTTCCCATGTACTGGTTTTGTACGGGCTGCCGGGCCATGGATTGAACGGGATCAAATTCACCTTCGCAGGCATGCCGCTGATCAACCGCACCAATTCCCGCGCCTCAGCCTCACTGTCATTCACGCCGCGCAGCATGACATATTCGAAAGTGATGCGCCGCGCATTGGAAGCGCCAGGATAGCGCCGGCAGGCGGCCAGTAGATCCGCAATCGGGTATTTGCGATTGAGCGGCACAATCTCATCACGCAATTCATCCGTGACCGCATGCAAGGAAACCGCCAAACCCACGCCCAATTCCGCCCCGCAACGATCCATCATCGGCACAACGCCAGATGTGGAAAGCGTGATGCGCCGGCGCGAAAGCCCGATGCCTTCATGATCCATCACAATCTTCAGCGCCTTGGCGACATTCTCATAATTATAGAGCGGCTCGCCCATGCCCATGACAACGATATTTGAAAGATGGCGCGGCGTGCCATCCTTGGGGCTGGGCCATTCTCCATAGGAATCGCGCGCCGCGATGAATTGGCCGACGATTTCCGCCGCGCCCAGATTGCGCACCAAAGCCTGCGTGCCGGTGTGGCAAAAGCGGCAGGACAGCGTGCAGCCAACTTGCGTTGAAATGCAGACCGCGCCGCGATCCTCATCGGCTGAGGGGATATAGACGGTTTCCACCTGCTGCTGATCGCGAAAACGAAACAGCCATTTGCGCGTGCCATCCGCGCTATCCTGCTGCGTGGCCACTTCCGGGCGGCCCACCACGAAGCGTTCCGCAAGCTTCATCTGCATGGGCTTGGCGATGGTATTCATGCGGGCGAAATCGGTTTCACCCTGATGATACAGCCAATGCCAAAGCTGTTTGGCGCGAAAGGGCTTTTCGCCGAGTGCCAGCATTTCCGCGGCCAATTCTTCGCGCGAAAGGCCAACCAGGTCGCGCCTGCCATCGGGCAGCGTCGCGGGGGGCGGGGCAAAGGCCGCCGCTTTCGCCAGAATCCGTGTGCGTTCCGCTTCGTTCAGATCAAGGACGGCGCTGTTCATTTCCGCGCCGGGCATTCACGCGAAATCGCGTCATGGGCCGCAGAAAACCCAGCCAGGCTGAATTGGTCATTCGCCGTGCCGCGCCCGCCCGCACCGGGGCCGCGCGATGATGCACGATTGCCGCCGCGCATCGCCGCCACCACCGCCGCGCCATCGCGCGCGAAGGCGGAATTGCCACCTGTGTAAAAGGGCAGGTTTGTCTGGCCGACGGAAAATGTCACCTCCGCATTGCGCGGATAGGCATAACCGGCTGAAATCGCTACAGAATCACGCCCGCCGGGGCGATGCGTCACCGTCAGCACCACGCCCTGGCGCGCCGGTTCGGTCTTGCTGGCGCGGGTGAAGGCGTAGCAGATTTTCTGGCCGCTTTCCTGATAGGTCGCCGCCGTCCAGTCCCGGAAGGTGCCAAGCTGGCGCGGCCCGGGCTGCTGCTGGGCAGGCGTGCTCGGGCGCTGCTGCGCCAAAGCGGGCGAGGCAACCAAGGCCAAGCAAAGCGGCAAAAGGCGAATCAGGAAGCGCATGGCACCCTAGATACGCAGCCCAGCGGGGTGGGGCAACCACGGGCTGCCTTTTCCCGCCCTTTGGGGTGATCAGGCCGGCGGGGCTACGCTCAAGCCGCGCACCTTATGTTCCGCAATAAAGCGCGCCACCAGACCGGATGCCTTCGCCTTTTCGACGAAATCCGCAAGGAAAGCGGTGGCGGCGGTATTGCGCTTGGCAGTGCCGATCGCCTGCTGCACGGCAGTGAATTGGCCATCCAGAATCCGCGCGCCGGGCATTTTTTCGATGTCTGAGAGCAGCTTGGGCCGCAGCCCCGCCAGCACTTCCAGCTTTTCAGCGGCGAATTGCTCAAACGCGGCATCAAGCGTCGCGGAGCGGATCAGCTTCGCCTGGTGGATATTGCGTTCCAGCCAAAGATCATAAGCAGCCCGCGCCGTGACCGCGATGCGATTACCGGGGCGATCTACCTCCTCCATTTTTGTGATGGGGGAGCCGGGGGGGACCATGTAGGTCGCCTCAATTTCCGCATAAGCCGCGCTGAAGGCGATTTTCTCCGCGCGCTGCGGTTCAGCGCCAATGAGCCCGATATCCCAAACATTGGTATCCACCGCATCGGCCAGATCACCAGGGCGCGCGAAGGGTACGTAATGCACCGGCACGCCAAGCGTATCGGCAATGGCGCGCGCCATGCTGGGGGAAACCCCGGCGGGATCGCCGTTTTCTGCGCGGCTCGTGACCAGCAGGAAATTCCCCATATTGATACCGGCGCGCAAAACGCCCGTTGGCGCCAATTCCGCCTTGATTTGATCCATCATGATTTCTTCCCTTTACAATACAAAACTTCAGCCACGCGCCGCGGTGGCCGCACCCGCGCGGCGATTGATATGCCCGCCGCCGCCGCAATCAAGCACCGATCCCGTCATGAAGCGCGCGTCATCGGAACAAAGGAACATCACGCCCGCCGCAAAATCCGCCGGCGTGCCAAGCGCGCCCATCAGCGACCGCGCGCGGATTGCTTCCGCATAGCCACCCGGCATGGGATTGCCGGCACTGCCCTCGGCAAAGCCTGGCCGCGCGCTATTCACCCGCACACCTGACGGCCCGAGTTCCAGCGCGAAGGCCCGCGTGAGATATTCCAGCGCGCATTTGGAAGCACCATAGGGCACACCATTGCCGCGATGCACCTCCGCCGCCGCTGAGGTGACATTGACAATCGAACCCCGCCCTGCGGCGGCCATGGCGCGGCCAATGCCCTGCATCAGCCGGAAGGGAGCACGGGTATTGACGCTGATGATCTTGTCCCATTCCGCGCCGGTCACATCCATGAGGGGGATGAAGGGATAAATGCCGGCGTTATTGATGAGCACTTGCGGCGCATCCGTGGCGATGGCGGCCGCAATCAGCCCATCAAGCGCGACATCATCGGAAAGATCAGCCGGGTGCAGCACAACGCGCCCAGGCGGCAAAGCATTGGCGAGTGCGGCAAGTGCGCCAGCATCGCCATCGGTCAAAAGCAATTGGGCACCTTCCCGCGCAAAGGACTCTGCCAGCCCGCGCCCGTAAACCCCGGCAGCGCCGGTGATGACCACTTGTTGACCCGCAAAACGCATGGCGCTTGCCCCCTTCTCGACTGGCAGGATGCGCCCTCGCGGGCGGATCGCCAAGCCTCTGGGCTTGCCGGCATTGGCCAAGCGGTGCCAGCATCCCATCCAAGAGACAAAGCCGGGGGCAACGTGACGCCAAGGCGCGCAAGGCCGCGCGGCGCATGCTCCCCCATACGCAGAAGGGATATGCCATGCTGACTGTCACCAATAATGATGCCGTTTTGGGCGCCACCATCACCGGAGTCGATTTATCCAGGCCACTTTCGGATAAGGATTTCGCCGGCATTTTGCGCGCACTTGGCGAAAGGGGCGTGCTGCGCTTTCCAGGGCAATTGCTGGAACCGGCGGCGCTGCGCGATTTCTCACTGCGCTTTGGCAGCATCCAAACCACGCTGACCGGCAAATTCCAGGATGCCAATGTGCCGGAAGTGGGCATTCTCTCCAACATCGTTGAAAACGGGCAGCCGATTGGCCTGGCAGATGCCGGACAGGATTGGCACACGGATATGTCCTATCGCGACACGATGGGCTTCGTGAATGTGCTGAACGCGCACCAGGTGCCGCATCGGGATGGCAAGCCGCTGGGCAATACCGTTTTCGCCAATATGCACGCGGCCTATGAAACGCTTGACCCGGCGCTGAAGGAGAAGCTCGCCAACGCTACGGCGACGCATGATTTCAACAAATTCTGGGACAATATGTGCAAGCGCCCCGGCAGCACCCGCCCGCCGCTCACCGCCGAACAGCGCGCCAAGCGCCCGCCTTCTGTGCATCCGGTTTTCATGACGCATCCGATCACGGGGCGGAAAGTGCTTTATTGCAATCCAGGCTATGCCATCCGAATCAATGAGCTTTCAGAAGCCGAAAGCGACGCGGTGCTTGAGACGCTATTTGCGCATCAATTGGAAGCACGCTTCCTGCACACCCATGTCTGGAGCGTGGGTGATGTGCTGATTTGGGATAATATTGGCACGCTGCATAACGCATTGCCGGATTATGGGCCGAATGAACACCGGCTGATGA
>CAIYMY010000087.1 GCA_903927465.1 uncultured Rhodospirillales bacterium
CACCATGAATGTCATGACTGGCGATCTTGCCTTTATCCCGCTGGGCGGGACGGGTGAGATCGGAATGAACCTTAATGTCTATCGCTGTGATGGCGCCTTGCTGGCGGTGGATTGCGGGCTTGGCTTTGCCGGGCCGGACCAGCCGGAAGCCGATGTCATGGTGCCGGACGCGGCCTGGCTGGCTGAAAACCGCAGCGCTTTGCTTGGCCTGATCATCACCCATGCGCATGAAGACCATATCGGCGCGGTGGTGCATTTGTGGCGGCAATTGCGCTGCCCCATCTATGGCACTGCCTTCGTGCTTTCCGTGCTGCGCCGCAAGCTTGGCGAAGCCGGCATGATCCATGAAGTGCGCTTGCTGGAACTAGCCCCGGGCGGGCGCCTGAAGCTTGGCCCCTTTGATTGCGGCTTCATCCCCGTGACCCATTCCATCCCGGAAGCCCAAGCGCTGACCTTGCGCACGCCTTATGGCCTGGTGCTGCATACGGGCGATTGGAAGCTTGATCCCAATCCACTGATCGGCCCGCCCACGGATGAAGGCGCCTTCGCCAGGCTTGGCGAAGAAGGCGTGCTCGCCATGGTGTGTGATTCGACCAATGCGCTGGTCGAAGGCCATTCGGGAAGTGAGGCAGAAGTGCGCGCCTCACTCACGGAATTGGTCAAGGGCATCAAGGGGCGCATCGCTGTTACCTGCTTCGCTTCGAATGTTGCGCGGCTTGAAAGCATTGCGGTTGCTGGACGTGCGGCGGGGCGGCAAGTGGCGCTGCTCGGGCGGTCGCTGCGCAATATGGAAGCCTCGGCGCGGGAATGCGGCTATCTGAAATCCCTGCCGCCCTTTTTGGATGAAGCAGAAGCGGGCTTCCTGCCCGATGATGAAATCCTGTTGATCTGCACCGGCAGCCAAGGCGAACCGCGTTCCGCCATGGCGAAGATCGCGGAAGACAAGCACCCGGCAATTGCGCTCGGCGAAGGGGATACGGTGATTTTCTCCTCCCGCCAGATACCGGGCAATGAGGTCGCGATTCAGCGCGTTCAGGATGGGCTGGTGCGCCGCGGCTGCCGCGTGATCACGGATGAACAGGCCATGGTGCATGTGTCCGGCCACCCGGCGCGCGAAGAACTGCGTCGCCTTTACGCGCTGGTAAAACCGCGTATTGCGGTGCCGGTGCATGGCGAATGGCGGCACATGCAGGAACATGCGGATTTGGCGCGCATCGCCGGCGCCAAGCCTGTGCTGCTGAATGATGGCGATGTGCTGCGCCTTTCCGGCAATCGGGCTGAGGTGATTGAAGCTGTCCCCACTGGCCGCCTTGCCGTGGATGGTGACCGGCTTTTGCCCTTGGATGGCGATGTCATCGCCGCGCGCCGGCGCATGATGTTCAATGGCGTGGTTCTGGCATCCGTCGCACTTGACCGGCAGGGCAGGGTGCTGGGCGACCCCATCATCACCGCCCCCGGCCTTTTCGCCGAACAGGACCCCGAACCTGGCCTGGTTGCCGCTGAGCTTCGCCGCAGCATTGCCGATCTGCCAGCGGGGCTGCGCGATGATGATGAAACGTTGCGCGAATCGCTACGTGCCGCCTTGCGCAAGGCTTTGGGGCGGCGTTTCAAGAAGCGGCCTAATGTCGAAATCCACGTGATCAGGGTTTGAGCCATGTCGGTCTTCACCGGCGTCATCGTCTATCTGCTGATCTGGTGGCTGGCGCTTTTCTGTGTGCTGCCCATTGGCACGCGCCCCGATTCCCAGGGCAAGCTGGAAGAAGGCGGCTGGCGCGGCGCGCCGCAAAAGCATCTGATGGGGTGGAAGTTGCTCGGCACCACGGCGCTTGCAGCGGTGATTTGGGGGGCGGTTTGGTGGCTGATTGAAAGCGAATGGCTTTCTTTCCGGACCGGAATCCTCTCAATGCCCACCAATTAAGCGAAAAACCGACCCAGGGGTCGGTTTTGCCTTATGTTCGGGCAATTTAAGTCTGGTAGCCGCTTTTTTGACCTTGCTCATGGCTCTTTTTGATTGAGCCTTTGAAGCTGGTCCGCCATTCTATCACTCGAGAGGTGGATTGGTTCCTTCCTCTGTCGTGTGACTGGCGTTTCCTCCCTAAACTTGGGCCGCTGCCTGATGGTGGCGGCCTTTTCTTTTTTAAATGTTTGTGACGCTGAGTTGCAAGCACAAAAATGCCATAAACCAGCCGGAAATGACGATTTGGTGCGCTGCACAATAATTCGGTGTTACTTTATTGCGTGTGCGGTCAGGTGATTCCCCAAAAACCTCTTCTGGATTAGGGTGCGGCCACCAGCGACTTAAGATCAAAGGATTAGACCCTTGCGCCTCACTCGCGCCTTTCTGCCGACACTCAAGGAAACCCCGGCCGAGGCGCAAATCGCCTCTCACCGCCTCATGCTGCGTGCGGGGCTGATCCGCCAGACCTCGGCGGGTATCTATGCCTGGCTGCCGGCGGGGCTCCGCGTGCTGCGCCGCGTGGAGCAGATTGTGCGAGAAGAACAGGACCGCGCCGGGGCGCAGGAAATCCTGATGCCAACCATTCAGCCGGCGGAGCTGTGGCGCGAAAGCGGGCGCTATGATGACTACGGCAAGGAAATGCTTCGCATCCGTGACCGCCACGAACGTGAAATGCTGTTCGGCCCGACCAATGAGGAAATGGTCACGGATATCTTCAAGCAATTCGCCAAATCCTACCGCGATTTGCCGCGCAACCTTTACCATATCCAATGGAAATTCCGTGATGAAGTGCGCCCGCGTTTCGGCGTGATGCGCGGGCGCGAATTCCTGATGAAGGATGCCTAGTCCTTTGATCTGACCAAGGAAGCCGCGCAGCATTCCTATCGGCAGATGTTCCTGGCCTATCTGCGCACTTTTGCGCGCATGGGCCTGAAGGCCATTCCGATGCGCGCTGATACGGGGCCGATTGGCGGCAACCTGTCGCATGAATTCATCATCCTGGCCGAGACCGGCGAAAGCCAGGTTTTCGTGAGCCGCGATTTGCTGGAACGCGATGTACTGGCGGAAGCGCCGGATTACGATAGCGATCTGACCGCACAGGTGGATTTCTGGACCAGCCATTACGCCGCAACCGAAGAAATGCATGACGAAGCAGCCTGGGCCGCCCTTGCAGAAGACAAGCGCGTTTCCGCCCGCGGCATTGAAGTGGGCCATATCTTCTATTTTGGTACCAAATATAGCGCTGCCATGGGCATGGCCGTGACCGGGCCGGACGGCAATGCAGTAATCCCGGAAATGGGCAGCTATGGCATTGGCGTATCGCGCCTGGTCGGCGCGCTGATTGAAGCCAATCATGATGAAGCCGGCATCAAATGGCCGGATGCGGTGGCGCCCTGGGCTGCCGCTATTCTCAATCTCCGCCCGGGCGATGGCCCAACCGATGCGTTGTGTGAGGCGCTTTACGCGCGGCTTGGCGATGACAGTGCGGTTTATGATGACCGCGCCGTGCGCGCTGGCGAAAAATTCGCCGATGCGGATCTCATGGGCTTTCCCTGGCAGGCCATTATCGGCCCGCGCGGCGCCGCTGCTGGCCGTGTGGAACTGAAGCGCCGCATGACCGGTGAGCGTGAGGAAGTCTCGCTCGAAGATGCCATCACCCGCATCAAGGGCGGCTGAGGGCGCATGTTCAACGCCTTTGAGCGTATGGTCGCCTTCCGCTATTTGCGTGCGCGGAAGGGGGAGCGTTTCGTCTCCGTCATCGCGATCTTCTCGCTGGTGGGGATCGCGCTTGGGGTCGCCACGCTGATCATTGTGATGAGTGTGATGAATGGCTTTCGCCATGAATTGCTCGGGCGCATTTTGGGGCTGAATGGCCATCTTGGCGTCTATGCGGTGGGTACTTCCTTCACCGATTTTGACGATGTGGCGGGACGCATTCGCGGCATTCCAGGGATTGTCTCAGCAACCCCCATTGTGGAAGGCCAGGTGCTGATCACGTCTGATTCCGGCGGCGCGGCGGGTGGGCTCGCGCGCGGAATCAGGCCGGATGATTTGCGCGCGCGCCCCTTGATCGCTGATGGCATAAGGCTCGGCAGCCTTGATGCGTTCGAGGGTGAGGATGCCATCCTGATCGGCCGGCGCCTTGCTTCCCGCTTGCGTATTTCGGTGGGGGATAATGTCAGCCTGGTCTCACCGCAGGGGCGCACCACTGTTTTCGGCACGGTGCCGCGCGTGCGCGCTTATCGTGTGGTGGCGCTGTTTGATGTCGGCATGAATGAATATGACAGCAGCTTTGTCTTCCTGCCGCTGGAAGCCGCGCAGCTTTATTTCCAACAGCGCGATGCGGCGACGCAGATCGAGGTTTTCGTACAGGACCCAACCAGGCTGCGCGGCATCATGCGACAAATTCAGGAAAGCGCCGGCAGCCGCGTGATGGTGCATTCTTGGCAGGATGCCAATTCCAGCTTCTTCAATGCGGTGCAGGTGGAACGCAATGTCATGTTCCTGATCCTCACGCTGATCATCATCGTCGCGGCCTTCAATATCGTCTCAAGCCTGATCATGCTGGTGAAGGATAAGGGGCGCGATATCGCCGTGCTGCGCACCATGGGCGCGACCAAGGGCGCGGTGATGCGGATATTTCTGCTGTGCGGTGCTTCCATCGGTGTGCTCGGCACGCTGATCGGCTTTGTGCTGGGCCTGGTTTTTTGTCTCAACATCGAAAGCATCCGGCAATTTCTGCAATCGCTCTCGGGCACGGAATTGTTCAGCCCAGAGGTCTATTTCCTGACACGCCTGCCCGCGATCCTTGATTACAATGAAGTGGCGCAGGTGGTGGCGATGGGGCTTGGCCTTTCTTTGCTAGCGACGCTTTATCCTTCCTGGCGCGCCGCGCGCACCGATCCGGTGGAGATGCTGCGCAATGAATGAAGCAACCCTTCGCCTGGCCGCCGTTGAACGATGCTACCGCACGGAAGCGGGCGAATTGCCCGTTTTGCTCGGCGCTGACCTGACGATTGCCGCCGGAGAAATCGTGGCCTTGGTCGCCCCTTCCGGCACCGGAAAATCAACCTTGCTGCACCTCGCGGGTTTGCTGGAGAAGCCCGATGGGGGCGAGGTTTTCATTGCAGGCAAGGCCGCCGGTTCGCTTTCGGATGAGGCGCGCACAACCATCCGCCGCACGACCATCGGCTTTGTCTATCAATTCCATCATCTGCTGCCGGAATTTACTGCTTCCGAGAACATCATCCTGCCCCAGCTTGCCGCCGGCAAAAGCCGCGCGGCGGCAACGGAGCGTGCCAAAGATCTGCTCGGCATTTTCGGCTTGCAAGCGCGGCTGGATCACCGCCCTGGGAAATTATCTGGCGGCGAACAACAACGCGTCGCGATTGCCCGCGCGCTTGCCAATCAGCCGCGCCTGCTGCTGGCGGATGAACCAACCGGCAATCTGGATGTCGCCACATCCGATCGCGTCTTTGCCGAATTACTGGAACAGGTGCGCGGCCAGGGTCTGGCGGCGCTGATTGCGACGCATAACCCCGACCTCGCGCGTCGGATGGACCGGGTGGTGACGCTGCGGGATGGGAAGATCCTGGCGGCGTAAAGACTACCCCAGCAGCAACAACGCCCCAAAGCCCGCAATCGCAGCGCCACCAAAGCGCAACGAGCCCGAATAACGCGCGCTTGCGACACCAAGCGCTGCGCCAAAACCATGCAGCAGCGCAGAACCCGCCAGCATGCCAAGCGCGGTCGGCAGCGCCGCGCTGGCTATCTCCCCGCCATGCGCCAGGCCATGCACCAGGCCCGCAACCAGCACCAAGGGCAGCGCCAGCGCAGGGCGGAAGGGCTGCGCCATCGCCAGCATGGCACCGAGCACGATTAAGCTGCCCGCCACCGCGGTTTCAACAAAGCCAAAGCCAAGCCCGATGCCACCCGTGAGCGCCAGCGTAATGCCGCCCGCCATGCCAACCAGGAACCCCACCGGCGGCAGCCAACCGCGCTGCCACCCAAGGGACGCCGCCCAAAGCCCAATCGCCACCATCGCCGCCACATGATCTGCGCCCATCAGCGGGTGCAGGAAGCCGGCAACCAGGCCAGCCTCATGGCCGGCATGGGCCAGCGCGGGGTTCGCGCCAAAGGCAAGCGCCAGGAAGGGCAGGGCGGTTAGGGCAAGGCGGGGCAGGGACATGGTTGGCTCCTGTAAAATTCCAAATTCCATCCTGATCGGCCAGCGGGCGGCAGGCAAGGGCTTTTGGCTGTGCTAACCTTTCCCTTCACGCGATTCCGGAACGCAAGCTGCATGTCCTTTATTCATCTGCACACGCATTCAGCCTATTCGCTCTCGGAAGGCGCGATCAAGGTTGAAAAGCTCGCAGCACTTGCCGTGGCCGATGGCATGCCGGCGCTGGCGCTGACGGATACGGGCAATTTGTTTGGCGCTTTGGAATTCGCCGAAGCCTGCGCGAAGAAGGGCGTGCAGCCGATCATGGGCTGCCAATTGGGGCTTTCCCGCGCCAGCACGGATGCCGAAAGGCCCGATGCACACCGCCTGCAGCCTGATCCGCTGGTGGCACTCGCGCTCACGCCTAAGGGGCTCGATAATCTGCAACGCCTGTCATCGCTCGGCTTTTTGCGGGACGATGCCTCGGGCAGGCCAGCCGTACTGCTGGACCAACTCGCGGCGCATGCCGAGGGGCTTTTCCTTCTGACGGGCGGCACGCTTGGCCCGATTTCGCGCCTATTGCTGGAAGGGCAGAAACCCGCCGCCGAAAAGCTTCTCGCGCAGCTTAAGGAAGCTTTCCCGGATCGGTTGGCGGTGGAACTCAACCGTCATGGGCGGGATGAGGAAGCACGGCTGGAACCTGCCTTGCTGGCACTTGCCCATGCCGCGCGGCTGCCGATCATCGCCGCCAATGATGTCTATTTCGCCGCACCCGCCATGTATGAAGCGCATGATGCGCTGCTGTGCATCGCCGAGGGCCGCACCATGGCGGAACGCGACCGCCGGCGCGTAACACCGGAACATTGGTTCAAACCCGCAGAAGCCATGCGCACGCTTTTCGCGGATTTGCCCGATGCCTGCGACAATACGCTTGCCATTGCGCGCATGAGCGCGGTGATGACTGAAGCGCGCAAGCCCGAATTGCCGATCTGCCCCAAGGTGCAGGAAGGCAAGACGGAAGCCGAAACACTCCGCGCCATGGCCGAAGCCGGGCTTGAACAGCGCCTGGATGCCATGCGCCCCGCGCCGGATGCAGCGACCCGCACGCAATATCGCGAACGCCTGGCCTATGAAATCGGCGTCATCGAGAAAATGGGTTTTCCTGGCTACTTCCTGATCGTGGCCGACTTCATCCAGTGGGCAAAGAACAATGGCGTGCCGGTCGGCCCGGGGCGCGGTTCCG
>CAIYMY010000088.1 GCA_903927465.1 uncultured Rhodospirillales bacterium
TGCGAACGATAACAGCCGTGAGGCTGCCGCACTCGCTGCCTAATAGGTAAGCGCGGCTCGGGGGGCGCCGGGCAACAGAAGCCCCCCACTCTTTCCTTTGCGCGCCAAGGGATATAGAGACACCCCGCGATGAGCGAGAAATCCCCCCCTCCCGAAAGCCTGCTTCCCTATGAAGCCTGGACCGAAGACGCGATGCGCGAAGTCGCCTGGCGCGCCTTGGAACATGCCGCCAAACACGGCGTGCCCGGGGAGCATCATTTCTACCTAAGTTATCGGACAGATCATCCGGGCGTCGCGATCCCAGGGCACCTCAAGGCAAAATACCCTGAAGAAATCACGATTGTTCTGCAGCACCAGTTTGACGACTTGTTTGTGGACCGCGTGGCGGAACGCTTCGGCGTGACGCTGCATTTCGGCGGCGCGCCGGCGAAGCTGGTGGTCCCCTTTGGCGCGCTGACCATGTTCCATGATCCGCATGTGCGCTTCGGCCTGCGCTTCACGCCAAGCGGGCTGGAAGAAGAAAAGGCGGGCCTGCCCCCGATTCCGCAAGCCGCATCAGCCCCGGAGCCTACCCCCGCACCGGCACCGCCGGGCGAGGTGGTCAGCCTGGATGCCTTCCGCCGCCGCCCCAATAAGGATGGCGGTTAAGGTAGTACGGCGATCCGCCCAGTATTTTGACGGGCGAAAAAGGCCGGGCGATACATGTCCCGCAGCTCGGCCCCCGGCAATTCGAAGCTGCCTGCCGTCACCGCCCGCAAGCGCACTGCAATGCGTGCCACGCGGTTTTCGCCTTCCAAAGTCACCGCCGCGGCGAAGCGGTCATCCAAGGCCGGCTGGCTATCAATGGCGGTGAGCTGTCCAAGCCAGGGCAGGCCGGACACTTCCCCCGCGCCAAAGCGCCCGGTGATTTCCCAGCCCGCCGGCAGGCCCTGCTGCACCAGTAATTGAAATTTCTCCTCGGCATCCGCGCGCGCTTCCAACAACAGAATAAAGCCATCCCCAGCGCGAAGCGTATCCAGGTTCAGCGCCGCGCCATCAAGCGCATGGAAATGCCGCGTCACGCGCAAGCCCTGTCGCGCGGCGGGCAAAGCATCCCGCGGGATGCCGGTGGTCGCGGTCATGCGCCACACGGTCGTGTTACCCAGATTGCTAAGGCGCGCCGGCGCCGAAAGCGGCGCCACAATCACCGACGCGGCGGGGAGTACTACGCCATCCAGGCTCGCCTCAATCGGGCGCATGCCTTGCCCCAGACGCGCCGCCGCTAGCACGGCCCAAGCCTGTTCCTGCGTGCTGGTACTTTCTGGCGTGAAATTCTGCCCGGGCAAGGCGCCCATCAGCGCCGCCAGCCGATCCGCGAGCAAGCCGCTTTCCTTGAGCAGGCTTGCCACCGCCAGCGCATCTCGCTGCGCCGTGCCGAGATCAAAGCTCCACCAGCGTCGGCCTAGGTTGGACAACGCAGCGTTGAACGCCTGTTCCGCCCGTGCGCGGTCCCCGCCGCGCGCAAACACCGCGCCCAATTGCGCGAGCGAAAGCGGCGTTGGCATATTGCCCGCGCTTTCCATCAACCGCCGAGCTGCCCCCAAGCGCACACGCCCCGCCATGGCCAGCGCATGCAGCCGATAGGCTTGCGCCGCGCGTTCTTCCGGCGTGGCTTCCCCCGTGTCGCCCACCGCATCATCCAGGAAGCGCAGCGCATCATTCAAAGCGGCTTCCGGCAGCGTGGCGCCGGCTGCGCGCGCGCGCAGCAGTGCTTCCACCGCGAAGGGCGTCAGCCACAATTCCGCTTCCGCATTGGCGGACCAAAGGCCAAAGGCGCCATCATAACGCTGCCGATCCAAGATGGCCTGCACCGCGGCTTGCAGCCGGGCCGCGTGATCGCCACCGGCTGGTGTGAACAGCCCCGCACTCAGCGCAAAGGCGCGCGCTGCGCTTTGTTCAAGACAGGCCAGAGGAAAGGCTTCCACGGCACGCAACGCCGCCGCCGCGTCATACCGCACCACAGCACCCAGGCTGAGTTCCGCACGCGCCGAGCCAGGAATGAAACGATCAAAGGCGGGTGCCACTTCACGCGCTGCACCGCCTGGCAATTCAGCCGATTGCACATCCGTCAGCAATGGCCGCGCGGGGCGTATGGTGATGCGGCTTTCGCGCGTGACGCTGAAGCCTTCAGGCCCGCTGAGGCGCAAGCGCAACAGCCCCTCACCACCCGCAAGCGCGCGCAAGGTCGTTGCAGGTGCTGCGCGTTCGCCGGTGGCAAGCTGGGCTGCTAAGCGCGTCGGCCCTTCAATTTCAATGGCGCCTTCGGTGCTGAGTTCGGCGACAATCTCACCCGCCGGCAATTCGATGTTGTGCATCAGCACCGGCAGCCGCGCCGTATCTCCGGGTGCCAGGAAGCGCGGCAAGGAGGCTTCCACTACCGCCTGATCACGCACAATCATGGCGCGGCTAGCGGCACCAATGCGCGTGCCTTCCCAAGCAACCGCCATCAGGCGCAATTCACCCGCGAAATCCGGAATGTCCAGCGCGATCACCGCGCTGCCATCGGCGCCCACGCGCACGGGACCGGAGAATAAGGAGACCAATCTTTGCGGCGGCTGAATGCCCATCCCCGCCAAGCCGCCATCTCCGCCCTGGCGCAGAAGCGCGAGCGCGCCTTCCGCCGGCGCCAATAACCGCCCGTAATCATCGCGAATATCCACGCCAAGTGCGCGCCGGCCCAGGAAATGCGCCACCGGATCGGGCGAGGCAAATCCTGTTAGGCGCAAAATCCCCTCATCCACCGCAGCCAGCGTCACCATCGCCTCACCCCGCGCCTCAGCAATGCGGATCGGGATTTCGACGCGCTGGCGCGGGCGGATGCGTTCGGGGGCGGTGATGGTCACCTCAAGCCGGCGCGGCGCGGGATCAAGCCCGATCCAAGCCAGGCCAAGCGCGCGGCCGGGGCGGCCTTCGCGCGCCTCACCAGGGCGATAGGCGGTGACGGTGATATAGGCGCCCGGCCCCCAGGCGGCATCCACTGGCACTTCGATATCCGTGCCCGCTTCACTCAGCGTGATTTCGCGGAGTGAGACAAGCCGATCCGTCAGCACCGCAACCGTGGCCGGCCCTGCGAAGGGTGGCGAGATGCGCAGCCGCGCGACTTCCCCCGGCGCAAAATTGCGGCGTTCCGCAGCAACATCAATCCGGTCCGGAATTTCCGCGCTTTCCACACCGGCCCAGCCGGCGCGGAAGCGATAGGATACCATGCCAAGCCCATCCGCATCGGCAATTTCCAGCCGATAGCGACCAAAGGGCAGGCTGCGCGCGAAGCGCGTGGGCGCGGCGGGGTTGATGGTGATATCTGCCGCATCCACCGGTTCATCGCGCCAAACGGTTTCAAACCGCGCGATGGAATCGCGCATCACCAGCCGCCAATCCGGCCTTTCGCGCAGCAAGCGCAGCCTGAGCCGCGCAGGCGCTGCGCTGCCATCAGGTGCGACGGCGGCGATTTCAAAGGCCGCTTCCGCGCCGGCATCTATCGCATCGCCCTGAAAGGTAGGGCGCAGCACCGGGAACAAGCCGGCAGCACGTACCGGCACGGCAATCTGCGCGCGGCTTTCGCGCCCGCCGGGCTCCGCAATCGCCAGCGTGACATTCGCCTTGATGGGCAGCGTTGTATCCGGTGCGCGCGGCAGGGAAAGCGCCACCACGCCGCGCCCTTCTCGATCAAGCGGCGCGATTTCTTGGCGGATCAGATCGGGCGCGAAGTTTTCATCCTGAAGGCCGAAGCGCCAGCCACGCCAGGCTTCAAAAGGCTCGGGGTCTGGCAGCAGGCGAATCTCGGCGTTGCCCGTAAGCCCCGCGCCCGGCGCACCATAAAGGAAGCGCGCGGTGATCGGCAGATCAAGCGCCGTACTGCCCGGCACCAAAGGCCCCGGCGCCGGCCCGGCGGTGACTTCCAACCCCTCAGGCACAAAAGCATCTACGCGGAATTGCGCGCGACCAATCGGTGGCAGGGCGGGATCAGCCAGCGCTTCAATCGTCCATTGGCCATAAACCGCGCCATCGGAAAGCCGAAGCGGCCAGGAAATCGCGCCACCCATCAGGCGCGGTGGGGTGATTTCCGCCGCGATCTGCCCGTTGGGCCGCCGCAGCCTGAGCCTGACTGGCAAATCCTGTGGATTGCCGGCGGCATCACGCAAAAGCCCCGTCAGATTGACGGTCTCGCCAGGACGATAAATGCCGCGATCGAGCCAAAGGAAGGCATCAAGCGGGCCGGGATGCGGGCGGCCCGAGGCGCCACGATCCGAAAGATCAAAACTCGCAGCTTCAAGATTGAGCGCGGCGAGATCATCCGGCGCTTCGGCATGAATGGCGAAGGGCGCTAGCGGCCCTTGCCCGCGCAGCAATGCGACTGGAAAGCGCGCAAGCCCCGCTGCATCCGTGCGCGCTTCGGCGAGCACATCATTATTGCGCGCCATCAGCGCAACACGTAGGTCGGATTTTACTTGCCCCGAATGAAAACTGCGCGCCTGCACCGCCAGCCCATCAGCGCCGCGCCAGGCGGTCAGGCCAATATCCGTCACGAAAAACGGGAAGGCGGCGGCGGTGGCTTCTCCACGGCGGGTTTCCGCCTGCCGTGCCGTGATTAAATAAAGCCCGGGCGCGGCATCACGCAGCAGATCAGAAAGCGGCAGCGCATGGCGCGTGAGGCGATTAGGTGTGCCGCCCTGTAATTCCGCACTGCCTTCCCACAGCAGGCGCCCGCTTTGTTCGCCGATATATTGTGCCATCCATTGGTCCAAAGCCTCACCTGGACGCCAGCGTTCGCGGAGCGAAAGCAGATTGCGCTCAGAAAGCCGCACCAGGCGAAGCTGCAATTTCTCGACATTCACGGTGGCGACGCCAAGGCGCGGGGCCTGGCCGCGCGGTAGGATGAAGGCGCGGTTTTCGAATACAATGCGCGCGCTACGATCCGGCATAGCGATGGCAAGCGGCGTATCGGCGCGCAGATTGCCGCCTTCGCCGGGCAGGCCAGCGCGCAGGATCAGCCGCGTGGTCTGGCCCCAGGGCAGGCCACCCACGCAAAGCTGATCCGCTTCTCGTTCGATGGTCAGGTTGGGCAAGGCCGGATCAGCGCGCACCCAATCTTCCGCGCGCCAATCGCTGCGGCGTGCGGGTGGAATGGTGAAGCCGATGCAGGCGCGCGCCGGTTCGGCATCTGGCTCAGGCGTGACGCGCCGCACCAGCATGCCGGCCGCGCGGTGCGCGGTATCAAGTGCTGCCTTGTGGAGCGCATCATTGGGCAGGCGTTCCACCACCGCTTCCAAAGCTTCTACCTGCTGCGCCAGACGATCCTGCCGGCGCAGCGCTTCAGCAATCAGCAGCAAAGGCAGAACTTCGGGTTCTCCGCCCGGGGCGAATTGAAAGGCGCGCCAGGCGGCTTGCAAAGCGCGGTTATTCTCGGGCGGTGTGCGCGCAAGCTGCGCTTCAGCGAGCGCCAACCAATGATCTGCATTGCTATTGCCAA
>CAIYMY010000089.1 GCA_903927465.1 uncultured Rhodospirillales bacterium
GGGTTGGTTGCGACTGCGCTTGTCGTCAGCGTGACCGTCCTGCCTTGGGGGCTGGGTCTTGCATACATGCTGGGGTGGCTTTGATGAAGCCATGCCCGACCTGCGGCCAACAGCCGACCGTAACCATCCGCGCGCCAGCGGAGTACGAGTTCGTGGGCTCCTGCCGCATCCAGTGCTGCGGCCTCTATGTCTGCGCAGACGGAATGGCTGGTGCCATAGAGGCGTGGAGCGAGGAGCCGAGGCCGACCCACATAGGAGAGATCACCTCGCTATGAGCCGCACTCGGCACGACACATCGCCCCAAGCGCAGGCTATCCGCGCCGCTGGCTTCGTGCGCGTGCCGGGTGGGCTTTGGCTGACCAAAGAGGACAGGGATTTAGTGATGTTCTTGGCGGAAAAACATCTGCGCGAGATCAATCGGATTAAAGAAAAAGTCAAAGAACTTGAAGACCGAAGGTGGCAAGAGTAACATATCGGGGCGAGAGACGTTGCAACCGTCAATCTCGCCCCTATCACCAGCGAATGGAGGTTCGCCATGACTGATAAGAATTTACCTTCCATTGAATATTTGCACAAGCGTCTCCGCTATGAGCCAGAAACGGGCAAGCTGTTTTGGCGAGATTGTGAAGAGATGCCTGCGTGTTGGCGTGCTAGGTGGCCCGGAAGAGAGGCTTTTGCAAATATTAATCGGGATGGATATTGGAAGGGAAATATTGACGATAGATCATTCACCGCTCACCGCGTGATCTGGGCTATTTATAATGGGTCTTGGCCTGTCGGGGCTATTGATCACATTGACGGTGATAGGCAGAACAACAGGATTACAAATCTCCGGGATGCAACGCACGTTCAAAACAGCCGCAATTGAGCCTTGATGGCAACAAACACCAGCGGTGTCTGCGGTGTTGATTGGTATAAGCCATGTAAAAAATGGAGGGCCAGAGTATATTCTGGAGGCAGATATATTTACCTCGGGCTTTTCGATACCATTGATGCCGCATCATCTGCCCGCGCTGAGGCTTCACGCCAATACGGCTTCACTGACAGACACGGAACATAAGGACCGATACGATGGCACGACCTAGACGAGAGATTACCCGCGACATGCTCATCTATGCCCGAGAAAAGGGCTGGCATCTTGCTCTGACTGCAAAGCACTACGGGATGCACAAATCCAGCATCGCCGCCGCTTGTGAGCGTTTAGGGGTGGTTCTGCCTATGCACCAGTTCTCGCCGCAGCGGGTCAGCCCGAGGAGCAAGGCGTGGGCTGACGTGATTGACGGAGAGACGAGGCCTAAGACCAAGCTGTCTGCCAGCAAGGCGTCCATTGAGCGGGCCTTGGCGAAGATGGCCACCGAAAGCGGTTGCAGGCAACAAATTGAGATCGTAACGTAACCCTGAGGGGCGCGACACAGGCTTTGTGTTGGTCAAGATCAGACTGCGCTACGGCTCATCTCAACCAAGCGCCCCTCGCAAGCTCCAAGGAATGGCATGGAAAAGTTTGAGCCTTTGTGCCCGTGGCACATCCAGATCGGCGAGCTGTTCATCGCGCCGGGCCGCGTGCCGAATGCTGGCACCGTCTGGATCGGCGAGGTGGACGGCGGCAGCGGCAGAGAGATCAAGACTGAGGATCTCGCGCCGCTGCTGCTCAAGTTTTACGCCAACCAGTGAGCTCTTAGGGCTGCATGTCCGCAGGCGAATCGATGGTCAGGTTGAGACCCTCTTCGCGCTTCTTCTTCCGTTCGCGGATGGCATCCTCAATGTTCGGGCCACCCTGCGTGCCAGCGGCTGCGCGCTTCTCCCCAATCGCGGTCTCAATGTTTGGAGCCTCGCCCGTGACCGGAGGCGGCGGGAAGGCGGCCATGCTGCCCACGATTGCTCCAGCCTCGCGAGCGCTGAGTTTCTGCGCCCCTTTGACGGCCCGCGTTCCGTAGTCCTCCAGCAGCTTCACGGCCGCCGCGACTTCGGTCGGATCGCTGGACATCAGCATGCGCGAGACTTCCTTCGCCGTGTCGTCCGTCATGGTCGCGCTGCGTGCGATGCGTGCGACGAGGTTAGCTATGGAGTTGCCGAAGCCGCTGGTGAGCGTGTCAGCCACGACGCCGCCGACCGGAGACCCCTCCTCGAACGCCTCCCGCGCTGCGATGCGGCGAGAGGTAGCCGAACCGCTTAAAATGCGGTTGGACTGCGCGAATAGTTGGGCTTCCCGCTCAAGAGCCGCCTTGAAGAGGTCAAACTGCGCAGTCGAGTCAAACAGCTCTTTCAGCTTGGCCGAATACTCGGGAGACCCGATCAGTTTCTGGGCCGCGTTGATGTTCTGCGCCGGAACCATCACCTTGTCATAGATGCTGCGGATTGCGCCGGTGCGGAAGGCGTCACGCTCGGCCTGACCCATCTCGTCAAACATCTTGGCGATCTCTTCGCTGTCCA
>CAIYMY010000090.1 GCA_903927465.1 uncultured Rhodospirillales bacterium
CAGGCGCATGGCTTCCGCGCTGCCGGGCAGGATCGCGGCAAGGTCATCGCCAATGATGTTGCGAAATTCAGCGCGCACTGCTTCCGCCTGGCCGGCATCGCCGCGGCAGCGTTCTTCCACCACGCGTTCCAGCATGCTGCGTACATACGTCACGCCGGCAGCCTTCACCGTTTGCAGATCAATCGGTGAAAGCAGGAATGGCAAGCCAGGGTCGCGCGCATTCCAAGCTGCATTGGTGAACAGCACTTCCAGATCAAGCGAAATCGGCTGGCCGCGCCGGGTGATGGCGCCCACCGCATCATCTTCTTCCAGAAAGCGCGAAGCCGTGCCGAAGGCGGGCGTCAGGTCGAACATCGCGCCACGCGCGAAGCCGATCACGCAGGGGCCTTCGGGTAGCATGATGCGGGCGCAGAAATGCCCCTCGGCGAAATCCACCGGCAAATGGCTGGGTGAAATCTGCATGGCGTCCCCCTGTGTTCTTGCGCGGCCATTTTGCGTGAAGTGGCGCCACATCGCCAGGGTGCTTGCGCTGCATCAAGGGGCCACGCGGCGAATTCGGCTTATCTTCGCCAATGCTGGAAATGATCGCCGCGCACCCCTTCCTTTCCGCCGCTGGCCCAGCGGCGGCCAGCGCCTTGCTTGCGGCGGCGCAGCTTTTCTCCGCGCCGCGCCGCACCGTGATTTTCACCCCCGAAGCGGCGCCCGAGGCACTTTATCTGCTGCTGGAAGGCTCGGTCGGGCTTTCCATGCGGGGGGCGGATGGCACGCGCGGCCTGCTTGAGATCATTGGCCCGGATGAGTGCTTCCTGATGCCGGCGGTGATCCTGGGCGGCACCTGGCCCTTCGGCGCAGAGGCTTTGGCGCCAAGCCGCTTGCTCCGCATCCCGGCCGAGGCCTTCCACGCCATCATTGTGCAGGATTCGCGGCTGGCCGAGGCAAGCCTCACGCACATAGCGCGCCAATGGCAGGGCCTGGCGGAACAGCTTGTTGAAATGAAACTCACCAAGGCGAGTGAACGCGTGGCGCATTTCCTGACCGGGCGCCTGATGCCTGGCGGGCGGGTAGCCATGCCCGAACCACGCGCAGCCATTGCGGCGCGACTCGGCATGACGCCGGAAAGCCTTTCGCGCGTTATGCATGGGCTGGAAGCGGCCGGCCTGGTGCGGTTGCAGGGCCGGCGCGTGGATGTGCCGGATGCCAAGGCGCTCAGCCAGGGGGCACGGGCTTCCGGGCATTAATTTATGCGGTTAGGCTTCCCCCGATAACGGAGGATAGCCCATGGCCCGCGTACCTGATTTGACAGTGGATGATCTGGCGGAAGCCGATCGAGACCTGCTGAAGCGCCCCATCGCCTTGCATAAGGCATTGACCAATAGCCCCAAGGCGGCGCGTGCCTTTTCGGGCCTGGGACAATTCATCCGCTACGGGTCCCGACTCGACCCGCGGCTGCGCGAATTGGCCATTCTGCAAGTGGGCTGGCAGGCGCGTTCACCTTATGAATGGTCGCATCACGTGAAAATCGGCAAGGATTTCGGTGTGAGCGATGCCGATATTCATGCCCTGATCGCGGAAAGCGCAGGCCAGCCTTCGGCGCTTGAACCGCTGGCCAAGCTGGTGCTGCTGGCCGCACGGGAAGCCGCGGCGGGGCCGGGGGTGGGCGAATCCACTTATAATGCGCTGGCGGCGCATTTCGACCATGAACTGATGGTGGATCTGGTGGTGACTATTTCTTTTTACTGCGCGGTGGTGCGTGCCCTTTCATCGCTGGCGATCGAGGTTGAGCCGGAATACCAGCCCTATCTGGACCAATATCCCCTGCCGGCATAAGGTGTTTTTTAGTAAATCGCTGATTCAAATAAGTTAAATTTACCGGCCGGGGTTAGGAAACGCCCTGGCCAGAGCTTCCTGCTGGCGAAATGGCCGCCCGGCCCCGCACCCCAGGGTTGCAAATAATTTTCGAATTAAGGGGTGCTTCAGGCTGCGCGTTAACCTTTTGGTTAATGCTCCCATTGGAGAATGGGTCATCCGAGGGAGAACGGGTGGCGATGGAACTCAAGACGGTACAGGCCGGGGTGCTGGAGATAGCGGTGGAGATGAGCGGTCCCGAAACCGGGCCGGTCGCCATCCTGCTCCATGGCTTTCCCGATGATGTGCGCGTCTGGGATGGCGTGGCGCCTGAGCTTGCCGCACAGGGTTTTCGCGTCCTGGTGCCCTATCTGCGCGGCTATGGCCCGACCCGGTTTCTGGATGCGGCAACGCCCCGTTCCGGCGAACAGGCGGCTTTGGGGGCGGATTTGCTGGCGCTGATGGATGCGCTGGCGATCCCGAAGGCCATCCTTGCGGGGTATGATTGGGGCGGGCGGGCAGCCTGCGTCGTCTCGGCCCTTTGGCCTGAGCGCGTGATCGGCCTGGTTTCCGCAAATGGCTATAATATTCAAGACATTGCGGGGAGTATCCGCCCCGCCGCGCCAGCGCAGGAAGCGCGCCATTGGTATCAATGGTACCTACAAACAGATAGGGGTGCGGCGGGCCTGGCCGAGAATCGGCGGGAGCTGTGTGAGCTGCTGTGGCGTCTCTGGTCGCCCAATATGGGCTTTACTGCCGAAAGCTACGCCAAAACGGCGGCCAGCTTCGACAATCCCGATTTCGTGGCGGTTGCCGTGCATTCCTATCGCCATCGCCATCGGGCGGTAGCCGGCGACCCCGCCTATGCGGCGATTGAAGCGCGCCTTGCCACCCGCCCGATGATCACCGTGCCGAGCCTGGTTTTGCACGGAGCCGAGGATGGCGTGGACCCACCGGGCAATAGCGCTGGCTGCGCCCGGCATTTCACGCAGCTTCTAGCGCGGAAGGTTATTCCAATTTCTGGACACTTCCTACCACGCGAGTCTCCGGCTGATTTTTTAGCCGAAATTCACCTTTTGGTAAGAACTAATTAAGGGAGAGATGACCAATGGTCATAAAAAAATGTCGAAAAACTCAGTTAAAGTATATTTCTTTATCTAGAAATTTACTTTTTTGGACGATTATCTGTCCAGGGATGCAGGGGGAAGAAATTTCCTGTTTCAATTCCCTTAGAAACTCGGTAAAAACATTCCAGTCGGTCAAAAGGAGCGATCAATGCGTGTACTATTAGTCGAGGATGATCCCACCACAGCGCGCGGCATTTCGTTAATGCTTCGTCATGCTTCCATGATTGTGGAAATCGCGGATACGGGGGAAGAAGCCCTCGAACTCTCCAAACTCTATGATTATGACATCATCGTGTTGGATCTGATGTTGCCGGATTTGGATGGCGGTGAAGTCGTGCGCCGTATGCGCGCTGGCCGAGTCGAAACACCGGTGCTGATCTTGTCGGGCGTCAGCCGCCCGCAAACCAAGGTGAAGGTCTTCGGCATGGGCGCCGATGATTTCATCACCAAGCCCTTCGACCAGCAAGAACTGGTCGCGCGCATCCAGGCCATTGTGCGCCGCGCGAAGGGCTTCAGCCAACCGACCCTTACGGTCGGCCCGCTGCAACTCAATATCGGTTCACGTGAAGTGGCCGTTGGTGGTAATGCTGTCCACCTGACAGGCAAGGAATACGCCATCCTTGAACTGCTCGCACTCCGCAAGGGTGTGGTGCTGACCAAGGAGGTTTTCCTGAACCATCTTTATGGCGGCATTGATGAGCCTGAAGTGAAGATCATTGACGTCTTCATCTGCAAGCTCCGCAAGAAGCTGGCCACTGCCGGCGGCGCCGATCTGATCGGGACCGTTTGGGGCCGCGGCTATGTTCTGCGTGAGCAGAATGGTCGTTCGGAATTCTGGTCTGACGGCGCAAAGCCCGCCATCGGCACGACCGGCATGCAAGCCGCCTGAGGTTTCGCCTCAGGATAGTTTAGCGTGATCCGTCAAAAGCGGATCACGCATCACCAGGTTTCGGATGCTTGGCGCTGATCCGCGAAGACGAACAGGTCTTCGGGTGGCGGCACACTCCAAATCAGAAAGTAGCGTGACCCTGCACCAGGGATCACGTAGAGCGCATTGTATGGCGCTGCATTATTCAGAAAACGCAGCGCCCGCGCAGTTTAACTGCACGGGTCGCTCATACCGCACCTTCAACGCAACGGTTGGGGCACCCGGCATTACCGCCGTGCCGCCCCATGCCTGATGGCAAGGCTGAAACCCAGCCTGACCGCGCCCTTTGCGCGAAAAGCGGATTAGCTCCGCTGACGACGCAGGAAGGCCGGAATCTCCAGACTCATTTCATCCTGCTGTGAGGGCCGCGCGGCTTCAAAGCGCGGGGCAGGTGCAGATGCCGATGTTGGTTCAATCCGCGCAGTTTGGGCCGTTTCAGCCGTAAAGCCTTGCGGTTCTGCCGACGGGGAAAGGTTGCGCTTCATCATGCCGCCCATCCCTGTGACCTTGCCGAAAAGCCCACGCAGCCCTGCGGAGCGCGGCGCGGCGGCATGCTGTGGTTCCGCTAGTTCGGCAACCGGCACGCGAAGCTGCGGCATTTCTGGCTCGGCCATGGGCGCGGGTGCCAGCATCACGGGCGCTTCCTGCTGAGAACCCGGCGACGGCGCGATTTCCGCTTCCAGCGCGTAGGCGGTTTCAACCACGGCGGGCCTCAGCGTCGGCGCGGTTTGCGCCGCGCGCCGCATGAAGGGCAGTCCTGGGCCCGTGGCCGGCGCTGCGCCGATGCTTTGGTTTGATACAGCATTGACCAGTTGCGCGGCACCGCCGCCCATCGCCACCAGCTTCGGCTTTTCCGCTTCGCGCTGGTCGGCAGCATCAATGCCCGTGGCCACCACGGAAACCCGGATACGCCCATTCATCGTTTCATCCACTGACGTGCCGAAGATGATATTGGCGTCTTCTTCCACTTCTTCCCGGATACGGTTCACGGCGCCATCCACTTCAAACAGCGTCATGTCATAGCCGCCGGTGATGTTAATCAGCACGCCCTTGGCGCCGCGCATGGAAATATCTTCAAGCAACGGATTGCTGATGGCGGATTCGGCGGCGCGGCGGGCACGGTCTTCGCCATCGGCTTCGCCAGTGCCCATCATGGCCTTGCCCATTTCGGCCATGATGGTGCGGATATCGGCGAAGTCCAGATTGACGATGCCAGGATTGATCATCAAATCCGTCACACCGCGCACGCCCATATACAGGACGTTATCGGCCATCTTGAACGCTTCCTGGAAGGTTGTGCGTTCATTGGCCAGACGGAACAGATTCTGGTTCGGGATGATGATCAGCGTATCCACGCATTGCTGCAATTCCTCGATCCCCTGTTCGGCAGATTTGCGCCGCTTGGGGCCCTCGAAATCGAAGGGCTTGGTCACCACGCCAACGGTCAGGATGCCGCGTTCCTGCGCCATGCGCGCAATCACCGGCGCGGCCCCCGTGCCAGTGCCACCGCCCATGCCGGCGGTGATGAAGATCATGTGCATGCCTTCAATGTGGCGGGCCAATTCTTCGGTCGCTTCTTCGGCTGCCGCACGGCCAATTTCGGGCTTCGCACCAGCGCCAAGGCCTTGCGTAAGGTGCGGGCCAAGCTGCACGCGGCGATCAGCGCGGGCATGGATCAGCGATTGCGCATCCGTATTCGCCACCAGGAATTCCACGCCATCAAGGCCCATGGAAATCATATTGTTGACGGCATTGGTGCCACCGCCACCAACGCCCACCACCGTGATTCGCGGCGTGAAATCCGTGTGTTGATTTTGCGGAATCGTCAGGTTCAGGGTCATTGCTTTTCCTCCTCACGCAGTGATGGGCAGCTTGGGTTGGCAGGGGCGGCGGAAGGTGCGGGCATTACACGCGGTCCTTCAGCCAATGAATCAAACGACGAAACGCACCGCCGGTCTTCACCGGGCCGGCCGCGATATCCAGAACGGGGCGGCCTTCGCCGGCGCCCCACAGCAAAAGCCCGACCGCGCCCGCAAAAGCGGGGCCGGATGCGGCTTCGGCCAAACCACGCAAGGGTTGCGGGCGGCCAAGGCGTACCTGGCGGTCCAGGATGCGCGCGGCCATTTCGCGCACACCAACAAGTTGCGATGCGCCACCGGTCAAGACCACGCGCGCGCCGCCTTCCTTACCAAGCCCACTTTGATCGAGCTTGTCCCTGAGAATTTCAAAGGTTTCTTCAAGCCGCGGCTTGATGATGCCAACCACCATGGCGCGCGGAATACGCGCGATGTGATGTTCATCTTCGCCCAAAAGCGGCACGGGCAGATATTCGCGTTCATCATCTGCGCCGCCATGCACCGCGCCATGCAGCGTTTTCATCCGTTCTGCATGCGCAACTGGTGTGGACAGGATGGTCGCCAGATCATTCGTCACCTGGCCGCCACCCACCGGGATTTGCGCGGTATGCACCAGATGGCCTTCGCTGAAGACCGCAAGGCTTGTGGTGCCGCCGCCCATGTCAATCACCGTGGCGCCAAGCTGCTTTTCATCTTCCACGAGCGTCGCGAGGCCTGACGCAAAGGGCGCCGAGACCAATTCTTCAACCTCCAAATCACAGCGCATCAGGCAGGCGCCCAGATTGCGGAGCGAAGCTTCAGCCGCCGAGACCATATGCAGCCGCGCGCCCAGCGTATCGCAGATCATACCGCGCGGATCATCAACGCCAGGTGTCGCATCCACGGTGAAGCCCAGCGGAATGGCGTGTACCGTTTCGCGGCCTTCTTCGGCGGTGCGCCGGCGCCCATCATGCAGGATGGCGCGTAGATCAACCTCATTCACCGCGCGGCCACCGATTTCCCATTGCAGATGCAAAGGCCGGCTATCCGGCTGCCCGCAGGAAAGATTGACGATGGCACCGGAAAG
>CAIYMY010000091.1 GCA_903927465.1 uncultured Rhodospirillales bacterium
ACAATGGCCGCGCCCGTTATCGCCACGGGGTGCGGGCGGGTGTGGAAGTTCAAAGCCTCGCGCACCCGCTCAAGCGGCAGGTCGGTTGCCAAATCCAGATGCGCCACTTGGGCTTCGGCATGCACGCCGGCATCGGTGCGCCCGGCGGCGGTCACCAGGGGGGGCTCTCCGCCATTCAAATGTGCGGCGGCTTCTTCCAGCACCAATTGGATGGAAAGCTGTCCATGCTGGCGCTGCCAGCCGCAAAAGGGCGCGCCATCATATTCCAGCCTCAGCGCATAGCGGGGCATGGCGTCATTCCAGGCGCGTGCCGGCGGGGATTGGCAGGCCGCGCAAAAACGCCTCGGCGGCCATGGCGGCGCGGCCGGGGCGTTGCAGGCGGGTCAGCCTGATCGCGCCCTCACCACAGGCGATCAGCCCAGCATCATCCAGGGCTTCGCCGGGCGCGCCCTGCCCGGCTTCAACGCTGGCGGCTGAGATGCGGATGGCTTCCCCCTTCAGCATAAAGAAGGTGCCGGGCCAGGGGTTGAGCGCGCGGATGCGCCGTTCCAAAGCCTCGGCCGGTTGCGTCCAAACCAGGCGGCCATCTTCCTTCGCGAGTTTGGGGGCATAGGTGACGCCGCCTTCCGGCTGAGGCGTGGCCGCAGGGTTTGCCGCCAGTGCTTCAAGGATCAGCCGCGCGCCGGCTTCGGCCAAAGCGTCATGCAATGCGGGCGTGGTGGTGGCGGGCGTAATCGGCACCGCTTCCTTCAGCAGCATCGGCCCCGTATCCAGCCCTTCTTCCATGCGCATGATGGTGATGCCGGTCTGATGATCGCCCGCCAAAATCGCCGCCTGAATTGGCCCCGCCCCGCGCCAGCGCGGCAGCAATGACGCATGGATATTGAGGCAGCCGCGCCGCGGGGCATCCAGCATGGCTTTGGGCAAAATCAGGCCATAGGCCGCGACCACCGCCACATCCAAACCCAAAGCGGCAAAGGCTGCGTGTTCGGCTTCATCGCGCTTCAAACGAGCAGGGTGGCGCACGGGCAGGCCCAATTCCAAAGCGGCGCGATGCACGGGGCAGGGGGTTTCCTTCTGCCCGCGCCCGGCGGGTTTCGGCGGTTGGCAATACACCGCGGCGATCTCATGCCCCGCATCATGCAAGGCGCGCAACGCCGGCACAGAAAAATCCGGGCTGCCCATGAAGGCCAGGCGCAAAGGGCGCTTTTGGCTGTTCACTCGCGCTGCTGGGATTTCAGATCCTTGGCCAATTTGCGCAGGATCATGTTGCGCTTGAGCGTAGAAAGATGGTCCACGAACAAAACGCCATCCAGATGGTCAATTTCATGTTGCAGGCAGGCGGAAAGCAGGCCGTCGCCTTCAATCTCCCGCTTGGCGCCGGTCAGGTCCAGGTAGCGCACCTTCACGCGGGCAGGGCGCGTCACATCGGCATATTGGCCGGGAAGGGATAGGCAGCCTTCTTCCCGAGTCGCGGTCTCATTGCTTTCGGCGATGATTTCTGGGTTCACCAGCACCAGGGGCTCGGGCTTTTCCTTGGGCTGGATATCAAGCACGACCAGGCGGAGCCCTTCGCCAATCTGCGGCGCGGCCAGGCCAATGCCAGGCGCGGCATACATGGTGGCAAGCATTTTGGGGGCCAGCGCGCGGATGGTATCCCCATCGGCAGCACCAAGCGGGCGCGCCTTAAGGCGGAGCCGTTTGTCGGGCACCAGTAGGATCGGCAGGGTTTCGGTTTCGGTCATGGCTGGCCGGGGGATGTAGCCCCGCGCGCCCCCCCTTGCAACGCCAGGGCCGAAATCCAAAATAGGGATCAGCAGGGCGCTTCGGGCCCGGCAACTTGCTTCGCTCTCAGATGAGGAGGCCATATCACATGACCAGACCTTCGCTTTTCGGCTCGCCTTTGTTCCTTGGCTTCGATCATCTGGAACAGATGCTCGACCGTGTGGGCAAGAATGCTGATGGCTACCCGCCCTACAATATCGAACAGATCGGCGATAACCGGCTGCGCATTACGCTGGCGGTGGCAGGGTTTTCCATGGATGATCTGCAAATCACGCAGGAAGACAATCAACTGGTGATTCGCGGGCGGCAGAAGGATGATTCGGAAGGCCGAATTTTCCTGCATCGCGGTATCGCAGCCCGCCAATTCCAGCGCGCCTTTGTGCTGGCCGAGGGCATAGATGTGGAAGGTGCGTGGCTGGATAACGGCTTGCTGCATGTGGACTTGAAGCGACCGTTGCCGGAAGTGCGCGTGAAGACCATCCGGATTGACACCAAAACCAACGGCGCCGCCACGATTGTGGAAGGGCGCCCCGAACGGGGCTGAATGCCCCACCCGCCGTGCCCATCCCGGGGCGGCATTTCAGCGCGAGCTATCAAGGGCGCGCCGGAGGACAAAACCATGAGTAACCAGGAAGAATTCGACACCGAAACCGAAGCCGAACAGGACATCATCCTGACGGGGCCGGATTTGCGCCAGCTTTCACCGCTGGATTGGGCGCGCTACGGCACGAACCGCATCGCCTATCTGCGCCCGGTGATGGTGAATAATCAGCGCTCGGTCGCGATCCACGCGGCGGATGGCACGCAGATTGGCGCAGCACCGGATTACGCGCTGGCGGCGGCGGCGATTTTCCAGCATGGCATGGGTGTGGCGCTGGTCCATTAAACCTGATGTCTGGTCGCATTTTCCGAGTCGCCAAGTGGTTCCCACTTGGCTTGAAAATGCTCCGCGCCTCACTTCACCCGCGCCAGCTTCTGTTCCACAAGTGCTGCCATCACGCCGCCGCCATAGGGGATGGCTTCGTCGTTGAAATCATAATGCGGGTTATGCACGTCGCAGCCGCCCGCATCGCCCGTGCCATTGCCGACATGAATGTAAGCGCCCGGGCGTTGCAGCAGCATGTAAGCAAAATCCTCACTCCCCATCACGGGCGTGCGGTTGCGCTCCACGGCTGATTCTCCAACCAATGATGCGGCGGCATCACCAAGCGCGGTGGCTTCTTCCGGCGCATTGATGGTGGGGGCGGCGATTTCCTGGAAGGTGATTTCGGCAGTCGCACCAAAGGCCGCCGCCGTGCCCTGCACCACGGCGCGCATGCGGTCTTCCACAAGCCGCATCATCTCCATCTTGAAGGCGCGCACTGTGCCCTTCAGCGTCACTTGGTCAGGAATCACATTATAGGCCTGCCCGGCATTGAAGCCCGTCACGCTCAGCACGGCGCTATCCAAGGCGGGCACATTGCGCGCGACCACGCTTTGCAAGGCCGTCACGATTTGCGCGCCCACCACAACGGGATCAATCGTCTGTTCCGGCCGCGCGCCATGGCCGCCCTTGCCCTGGATCAGGATGTCGAAAAAAATCGCGCCGGCCATGATCGGGCCGGGACGGATGGCGAATTGCCCCACCGGCAGGCCGGGGCGGTTATGCAGCCCATAGACCGTGTCGCAGGGGAAGCGATCGAACAGCCCATCCGCTAGCATGGCTTGGGCGCCGCCAAGGCCTTCTTCCGCTGGCTGGAAAATGAAATGCACCGTGCCGTCGAAATTACGCGTCTCGGCCAGATAACGCGCGGTGGCTAACAGCATGGTGGTATGCCCATCATGCCCGCAGCCATGCATCTTGCCCTCAATGCCTGATTTATGCGTGAAGCCATTGGCTTCCGGCATCGGCAGGGCATCCATGTCGGCCCGCAACCCAAGCCGGCCCTGGCCGTTCCCGTTCCGCAGCACGCCCACAACGCCGGTCTTGCCAATGCCGCGATGCACCTCAATCCCCCAGGAAGCGAGGCGTTCGGCCACCAGCGCGCTGGTCCGCACTTCCTCAAACCCCAATTCAGGATGGGCGTGGAAATCCCGCCGCCAGGCGGTGAGTTCTTCGTGCCATTCGCGGATTTTTTCGACAGGTGTCACGCGGCTTATCCCCAGGGTCATGCTTCCAATGAGAAAACTATAGGGCAGCGCCGCTCCCTGGGCTACGCTTAGGGGCAAGGGCCGCGCAGTTGGCCCAAAATCAGGAGGATCCAATGCACCCAACCCGCCGTCTGCTGCTATCCGCCCTGCCTGCCGCCGCCCTTATCGGGCGCGCACAGGCCCAAAACCCCTTCCCCGATCGTGCCGTGCGCTACATCGTGCCCTTCCCGCCGGGTGGGCTGACCGACATCATGGCGCGGCTGGTGGGCCAGAAGCTCTCGGAGATTTGGGGCAAGCCCGTCATCATCGAAAATCGCGCCGGCGGCAATGCGCTGATCGGCGCCGATGCGGCAGCGAAAAGCCCAGCCGACGGCTATACGCTGCTTGCCATCACCATGACGCATACGGTGAATGCGTCGCTGTTTCCAAATGCACCCTTCAATTTCCGGCAGGATTTCACGGCGATTTCCGTCCTTGGGTCGCTGCCGCTTGTCGTGGTGGTGAATGCGGAACGCAATCCGGCGCGCAGCCTAGGTGATCTGCTGACGCAAGCGCGGGAACGCAATTTGAATGCCGGTTCATCTGGCAATGGCTCTCCCCCGCATCTGGGGCTGGAATTGGTGCGGCGGGCTTCGGGTGCGGGGGACCGGATTACCCATGTGCCCTATCGCGGCGGCTCGCCCTCGGTCACGGACCTCGCAGCCGGGAATCTGGATTTCATGGTCTCCAACCTGCCGGAATGCATGGCGCAGATTCAGGGCGGGCGGCTGCGCCCCCTTGCCATAACCTCCGCCGCCCGCCATCCCCTGGTGCCGGAAGTGCCCACCGTGCGCGAAGCGGGCTCGCCCGAACTTGAAATGACCAATTGGACCGCGATGATGACCAATGCGGCGGTGCCCGCCCCCATCCTGGCCAAGCTTGAAGCCGATACCCTGGCCGCGATCCGCGACCCCGAAGTCTCTCGCCGCGCCCGCGACGGCGGATTTACGGTGGAAGCCTGGGACAGGGCACGCAGCGCGGCCTATATCAGCGCCGAGACTGACCGCTGGGCCAGGCTGGTGCAGGAAGCGAAATTGAAGGCGGATTGATGCGACTTTCCCTGAATGAGGCTGAAAAACTTGTCACGGCGGCGCTAGCGGCTTGCGGTGCTGGGCCTGAGATGGCCAAGCGCACCGCTGCCGCGCTGGTCGCCGCCGAAGCCGCCGGGCAGGCGGGGCATGGGCTGTCGCGCGTGGCGCAATATGCGGCCTTCCTCCGCAATGGGCGCGCGGATGGGAAGGCGTCACCGCGCATCATCAATGAACGCGGCGGCGCTGCGCTGATTGATGCCGGGCATGGGCTGGCTTACCCCGCTCTTGCCTTGGCGGAACAGGAAGCTTCCTGGCGCGCGCGCGGGCATGGCATTGCCTTTGTGGGCATCACCAATAGCCACCATTCCGGCGCTATGGGCCTGCCGGTGCGGCGCCTGGCCGAACAGGGGCTGGTGGCACTGGCCTTCACCAATTCGCCGGCTGCCATGCCGGTTCCGGGCGGGCGTCGGCCCTTGATGGGCACCAACCCCATCGCCGCCGCCTTTCCGCGCCGGGCCGCGCCGCCGCTGGTGATTGACATGGCGCTGTCTGAGGTAGCGCGCGGCAAGATCATGGTCGCCGCCAAGGAAGGGCGCCCCATTCCAGAAGGCTGGGCCGTGGATGCCGCAGGCCGCCCCACCACCGATGCCAAGGCCGCGCTATCGGGCGCCATGCTCGCCATGGGCGGCACTAAGGGTGCCTTGCTTGCGCTGATTGTCGAATTGCTCTGTGTGGCGCTGACCGGTGCTGCTTTCGGCTTTGAAGCCGATAGCTTCTTCCAAGATGAGGGTAATCGCCCGCGCCTGGGCCAGGCGCTGCTGGTGATAGACCCCGGCGGACTTGCCGGTGCGGATGGCTTCGGCGCGCGGATCGAAACCTTGATCGCTGCCATGCTGGCCGATGAGGGTGTGCGCCTGCCCGGCGCCAAGCGCGATGCGCAAAGCGCGCGCGCCGCTGCCGATGGGCTGGAAATCCCCGACGCCGTGCTGGAAAAAATCAAGGCATTAGCCGCGCCATGAGCAAAGCCCAGGAACCGGACCTGCATTGCGGCCCCGCCGCCGTGGCCGCGCTTTTCGCGCATCGGCCCACCGATGTGATGCGGTTTTTCTACACAACCATGCGCCGGCAGGAAGCGGGCCCATTATGCGCGGCGCTGGCGAAGCGGCGCTTGCCTTATCGTGAAGTCCCGCCCGAGGAATTGCAGCGCATCGCCGGCACCGTGCATCACGGCGGCATGGTGGCGGTGGCGCGCCCGCGCGGTGTGACCTTATTGGACCCAAGCGCGCTGCCGCCGCTGCTCTGGGCCGCACCCGTGCTGCCCATTCTGGATGGCATCGGCAATCCGCATAATCTTGGTGCCATTGCGCGATCCGCCGCGTTTTTCGGCTGCAAGGCGCTGGTGATATCGGGCGACCAACGCCAGGCGCGGCTTTCCGATGCTGCGCTCCGCACCGCTGAGGGCGGCTTGGAAGCGCTGGAGGTATTCCAGGCGCCCGATCTGCCCGCTTTGCTGCACGCGCTTGCGCCACACATGCTGAGCCTGGCCGCCGTGGCGCGGGATGGTGAGGCGCCGGAAGCCCTGCCGCGCGGGCGCCCCTTTGCCCTGGTACTCGGCAATGAGGAAAAGGGCCTCGCGCTGGGGAGCATTGCCGCCTGCACGGCGCGCGTCACGCTGCCCGGTTCCGGCGCGGTCGAAAGCCTGAATGTCTCGGTCGCTGCCGCGGTGCTGATCCATGCGCTCTGGCGCTGATGGTCACGGCCTTGAAACTCTTGCGAAAACCTCGCAAAGCTGCGCTTGGTAGCTTGAGATATGACCGAAGCTTTCTTGACATTGCGCGCCGCACCGGAAGGTCGAACGCTGCTGCTTAGCGGCAAGCTGAATGCCGCCGGTGCCGCTGCGCTCTGGCCTGTCATGACGCGCGCGCTGGAGGAAAAACCCAAGGCGATTGATCTTTCTGGCGTAGAGTCTCTCGACAGCGCCGGCGCCATTCTGGTGTTGCGCGCGGGGAATAATGTGCCTGTGCTGGGCGCGACGCCCGATGTGCTCGCGGTTCTGGAGCGCAACCGCGCCGCGCTGAAAGCGGCCCCGTTGCCCGCTGAAGCACCACGCGATTTCGCGCCCATCACAGCCTTTGGCGGCACGGTGTTTGGCAGCATCCAGGCGGCACTTTCCGGCATTGCCTTTGCCGGGGAGGCTTTGGTCGCGGCCTTTCGCGTGTTGTTCCGCCCGCGCATGTTCCGCGGTGCTGAATTCCTGCGCCATTTGGATGAGATTGGGCTGCGCGCCTTTCCACTGACGCTGCTGCTTGGCTTTCTGATCGGGCTGATCCTGGCTTATCAATCCTCCATCCCGCTCAAGCGTTTTGGCGCCGAGATTTTCGTGCCCAATCTTGTGGGCATTTCGCTGCTGCGCGAATTGGGGCCGCTGCTGGCCGGCGTCGTGCTGGCCGGGCGCACCGGTTCGGCCTTTGCTGCCGAACTCGGCACCATGACGGTGAATGAGGAAGTGAACGCTTTGCGCATCATGGGCATTGACCCGATGGTGATGCTGGTGCTGCCGCGTTTGCTGGCGGGAATATTGGTCATGCCAGCGCTGACATTGGCGATGAACCTGGCCGGGCTTGCCGGCATGACAGTGGTGATGGAATCCCTCGGCTTTCCCTGGAGCGCGGTTTCCAACCAATTACAGCAATGGCTCAGTCTTGGGGATTTGACGGGCGGCCTGTTCAAGTCCGCCTGCTTCGGCCTGGTGATCGCCGCCATTGGCTGCCGCGCCGGGCTTTCCGCGGGCTTCGGCCCGCGCGCGGTGGGTGATGCCGCAACCGCTGCCGTGGTGGGGGGCATTGTCGCGATTGTGGCCATGGACGGCTTTTTCGCGATTCTGTTCTTCAGGCTGGGCATATGAACGACGAAACCGTCATCCGCGTCGAAAACCTGGCCGTCAGCTTCGGCCCGCGCACTATTTTCAAGGACGTCAGTTTTGAGGTGAAGCGTGGTGAGGTCTTCATCATCCTGGGTGGTTCTGGCTGCGGTAAATCCACCTTGCTCAAGGCGCTGATCGGCATTGTGCCCATCGCCGCAGGCCGGGCGGAAATGTTGGGCGTTGATTTGGCGGAAGCAGATGCGGAAGGTCGGCTTGGCTTGCTGCAAAGGATTGGCGTGATGTGGCAATCCGGCGCGCTTTTCGGCAATATGACGCTCTCCGAAAATGTAGAATTGCCGTTGGAAGAACATACGGATTTGCCGCGCCCAGCGCGTGAGGCTTTGGCGCGCGCCAAGCTTGGCTTGGTCGGGCTTGGTGATGCGGCGGGGCGGCTGCCGGCTGAGATTTCCGGCGGCATGGCCAAGCGCGCGGGGATTGCGCGCGCCATGGCGCTTGATCCGCCCCTGCTGATTTTGGATGAGCCCTCAGCCGGGCTTGACCCCATCACCTCGGCGGGATTGGACAAGCTGATCCTGGATATTGCGCGCAGCACCGGCACCACCTTCGTGGTGGTGACCCATGAATTGCAATCCATTCTGGCCATTGGGGATCGCTGCATCATGCTGGACAAGGAAGCGCAAGGCATGATCGCCACGGGCAAGCCGCGTGAATTGCGCGATACCGCCACGCACCGCACCGTTCGCTCCTTCTTCCGCCGAGAGGCTGCCTGACATGGCGAAACCGCCCAATACGCTTTTTCTGCGCGTCGGTATGCTGGCGCTTTCCGCCATTGCGCTGGCGATTGGTTTTGTTGTTTACCTGACGGCAGGGCAATTTGGCACCAAATCGGATTACTTTGAAACTTATGTGGGTGAATCGATTGTGGGGCTGGATGTCGGGGCAGCGGTGCGCTATCGCGGCGTACAGATTGGGCGCGTGACGGAAGTTTCTCTTGCCGCTGCTGTCTATGATGTTCCGGAAGCCCGCGCCAATCGCTACGCGATGCAATTGGTGGTGGTACGCTTTGCCGTGGAACGGACTCGTGTGGCGCGCATTACTTCCTTGGAAGACATGATTGCGGGGGGGCTCCGCGCACGTATTGCTTCCCAGGGGATCACGGGTGTCACCTATCTGGAAATTGATATTCTGGATCCCGCGCGCTACCCGCCCATTCAGGTGCCCTGGAAGCCACGTTACGATCATATTCCTGCGGTGCCTTCCACCATCACGCAGGTGACGAGTGCCGCTGAGCAAATCATACGACGCTTGGAAGCGCTTGATATTGAGCGACTGATCAATAACGCCGCTGGGCTGATGGGGGATCTTCGCCGCCAGGTGACCGACGGGGAAGTGGCGACCACGTTGCGCGAAGCAGGCGAAACCCTGGCGGAAATCCGCACTGAACTCCGCAAGGTCAAACTTGAGGATACGGCTGCGGAACTGCGCGGCGCCATCGCCAGTATGGGCGATGCCGGTCGCAGCGCTCAGGAATTGCTGGCAAGCCGCGAAGTGCGTGACGCTTTGGTGCGCATCCCTGCCGCTGTCACCGCGCTTGAACAAACTTTGCGTAGTGCGCGCGGCACCACCACCGATCTGCAAGCAGATTTGTCGCCGCTGATGCGCGATTTGCGATCCTCAGTCGCCAATCTGCGCGACACGACGGAAGCGCTGCGGCGCAGCCCTTCGCAAACCCTTCTCGGCGCGCCGCCGCCGCCGCCCAATCGGGAACGCCGCTGACATGAAAACCTTGCATCGCCGCGCAATGCTGCTGGCTGCACCTTTGCTCGCTTCCGCCTGTTCCGTGCTGCCGGAACGGCCTTATCAGGAAGTGCTGCGCTATGCGCTGGAACCGCGCCGGCAGGGGGAAGGCTGGCGCGGCAAGGGGCGTCGGCTTTTGCTGCTGCGCACGCTGCGCGCGCCGCCGGCGCTGGATGTGCGGGGGCTACGCAGTGTGCGCCCAGATGGCACGGAAGAAATAGATTTCTACGCTGAATGGATCGCGCCGCCCGCCGAAGCCGCGGAACAGGCGCTACGCCGTTGGCTGATGGAGGCGCGGCTTTTCGCAGCCGTGCTGGCGCCGGGCAGCCGCGCCAATCCTGATCTGGTGCTGGAAGGTGAATTGACGCGGCTGGTCGCCAATCGTGCCAAGGGGCAGGCCGAGGCTGAGTTGAATTTCGTGCTGATTTCCGAACGCGAAGCCTCGCCGCGCGTACTCGGGCAAATGCTCAGTTCTGGAACGGCGGCGTTGCCCAGTGGCGCCTTGCGCCCGGACCAGGCAGCGGCGGCGATGAATGCCGCTTTGGCCAATGCTTTCGGATCGCTGGAACAGGCGCTGTCGCGTTACACCTGATCCCGCCGGCGCCGCGCGCGGCGAAAGGCGTAGATTAAATGCAGCGCATAAGCCGCGATGGACCCGCCCACCACCACCCAGGCGAGCGGTTCGACCCACCCCTGAACCTTGTCGTAATGGTCTTCCAGCATATAGCCGGCAATGGCCAGGAAGCTCAGCCAAATCGCTGAACCGATCGCGGTCCAGAAATAAAATACGCTGCGCGGGATCAGCACCATGCCGGCGGGGATGGAAATGATGGTGCGAATGCCAGGCAGCATCCGCCCGAAGCACAGCGCGAAAGGCCCCCAGCGCTTGAGCGTCCGTTCCGCCCGATCCATGTCTTCGGTTTCAAAGGCAAACCATTTGCCATAGCGCGCGACCAAGGGGCGGATGCGTTCCATCCCGAACCAGCGGCCGATTTCATACCAGAAGGCATTGCCTACCAGCGTGCCCAGTACGGCGACGATGATGGTGCCAATTAGTGAAATATCGCCACGCGCAGCGGCGAAGCCCGAAGCGGCCATGATGATTTCGGATGGGATAGGCGGGAAGATATTTTCCGCCACCATCAGCACGAATACGCCAAGCAGCCCGGTTTCCGCGACCTGGCGCGCCACCCATTCGAACATTCAATCCACCTTGAAGATCAGTAGCGTGAGCCAGCGCCCACGCACGTAATTGAGCCCCGTGACAGAACCAACATCACGCGGCGCTATGCCGCGTTCCACTGCCGCCGCGCGAAACGCCGCTTCCTGGCGATGCGAAACGGCCACCACGCGCCCGGGCTTTTCCGCCAAGAACTGCGCCGCCGCCGCGCCATCACGCAGCAGCGCAATGCCGCCGCCAAGCGCGAATTGCAGCGAAGGTTCGTGATAGCCAACAACGCCGAAATCCCGGTCGCGCAAGCCGGGGGCAATGGCGCGGACCTCCGCCGCCAGACGCGGGGATACCCATACGGAGTGCAGGCGCGGAATGACGCCTTCAAGCACGGCGGCATAAACCGGCAGGCTCAGCACGGCGCCAAGCAGAGCAGCGCGCGCCCATTGCCCTGCGCGGGCCGCGCGCCACAGCACAAGGATCAGCGCGGCACCAAAGCCAAGCCCAATCAGCCCGAAGATATCCACGCGCCTTTCAGCATAGAAGGCCGCCGCCATGGCCGCGATGGGCAAACCAAGCGCGACACCGCCCAGCGCCAGCCAACCAATTGCGGCAAGCCAGCGCGGTGTTGGGCGCCGCAGCGGATCCAGCGCCCAGGCAGCCGCCAGCAGCATCAACGCTGGATAAGCCGGCAGCGCATAATGCGGGAGTTTCGTTGCCACCGCTTCAAACAACAGCCAGACCGGCACGGCCCAACCAAGCAGGAAGCGCGTTTGCGGCTTCAGCCGATCCGCCCAGGCGCCCGGCAAGGCGCGCAGCACAATCCAGGCCGAAGGAAAGGCGGTGATACCAAACAGGAAAGTATAAAAGCCTGGCGGGCCCCAATGGCTTTCCTCGCCCGATCCCACCTTGCTCAGCATGTCATCGCCGATGGCCTCGGTGAAAAACCGGCCCTCGGTCGCGATGCCAATGGCGATGAACCAGGGCGCGGCACAGGCAATCATCAAAGGCACACCCCAAAGCGGGCGGAGAGGGCCAAACCAAGGCGCGCGACGATCCACCACCAAAAGCGTAATGCCGGCCAGCAAGGGCACCATGGGCGCAATCGGCCCCTTCAGCAGCACGCCCGCCCCCAGCGCCAACCAAAAGCCCAAGGCTTGCTTTGCGGTAAATTGCGCCGGCGCCAGATAGGCGCGCCCCATCAGCAGCATCGCCGCCGTGATGCTGGCCAGCAAAGCGGCATCGGTCTTGGCAATATGGGTTTCCACCACCAGCACCATGCAGGGTGCCAGCATCGCCGCCGCCAGAAATGCCGCGCGTCGCCCAACCAAGGCTCGGCCCAAATAACAAGTAGCCAATACCGCCAGCAGCGCGCCGATCAGCGATGGCAGCCGATACGCCCAAATGGCGCCACGTGCCGGGATACCCACTGCTTCAAGCGCATGCACAGTCGCGGCCTGCGCCCAGTGAATGCCAACGGGCTTTTTGTTGCGTTCAACCTCACCCAGCTTGATCCGCACGTAATCGCCGGTTTCCACCATCTGCCGGCTGGCCTGGGCAAAGCGGCTTTCATCGCGATCCCCGGGCGGGATGGAAAAGAAGCCCGGCAGCCAGAGCAATAGGCAAAGCAGCGCCAGCCACCAGCCTGGGCGGCGCGTTTCCGGCAATCGGTCTAGAAAACTACCCAGGGTCATCGCGCGGCGGCTCTAGTGGTGCAATTCATGTTGGCCTTTCCTGATCCAAAACTGCCCCCGCGCACCACTAGCCATATATTTGGTGGGCCGATTCACGCAGCTATCGGTTCCCGATAGCAGCGACCGGACCACTAGCATGAGTGAAGCGCGGGTGCCATGAAGGCTGCATGAATGAAGCCTCATCCCGGCCAAGGCGCCCGCCCGGCCTGCCCACCAGGCGCGCCGCACGCGATGTGCTGGATGCCGTGCTTGAAGCGCATCGGCCACTGGAAGAAGCGCTTGAAGCTCTGCCGGCGCGGCTTGAAGCGCGGGATCGCGCGGCGGCGCATCGCATCGCGGCCATGGTGCTGCGGCGCCTGGGTAGCATTGATGCGGTACTGGAGCCCTTTCTGCGCCGGGAACCCCCGCCGCCGGCGCGCCATGCGCTCCGCATCGGCGTTGCGGAATTGCTGTTGCTTGGCACGCCTTCCCATGCCGCCGTGGCATCCGCCGTGGATTTGGCGCCGCGCGCCTTTGCCGGGCTGGTGAATGCCGTTCTGCGCAAGGTGGCGGCGGAAGGGGAGGCGCTGCTGGAAGGGCTGGATGCGGCGCGGCTGGATACGCCGCCATGGCTTTGGTCCGCCTGGCACGCGGCCTATGGCCCGGCGGTGCGCAGCATTGCTGAAGCGCATTGCGGCCCGGCACCTTTGGATATTTCCCTGAAGCCTGGCGCCTCACCGCCAGAGGGCGCGGAAGCCCTGCCCGGCGGGTCCTATCGCCTGCCCGCCGGCACCCGCGTGACGGAAATCCCCGGCTTTGCCGAGGGGCAATTTTGGGTGCAGGACGCTGCCGCCACCCTGCCCGCGCGGCTATTGGCGCCACGCGCGGGGGAACGCATTGCTGATCTTTGCGCGGCACCCGGCGGCAAGACAGCGCAGCTTGCGGCGGCGGGCGCCAACGTCACGGCGGTGGAGCGGGATGCGAAGCGCGCGGGCCGGTTGCGCGAAAACCTGGCGCGATTGCATTTGCAGGCGGAAATCGTGACCGCCGATGCCGCAAGCTGGAAGCCCCCCGCGCCTTTTGAGGCCATTCTGCTGGACGCACCCTGCACCGCGACCGGCACCATCCGCCGCCACCCCGATGTCGCCTGGCTGAAGCGCCCGCGCGATGTCACGACCGCCGCCGCCTTGCAATCGCGCCTTCTACAGGCCGCGGCCGCCATGCTGGCGCCGGGCGGACGATTGGTTTTCGCCACCTGTTCCTTGCAAGCCGAGGAGGGGGAGGCGCATTTGCGCGAAGCCGCAGCGCTTGGCCTTCGGCTTGATCCAATCCGGCCCGAGGAAGTGCCTGGCTTGCCCGAGGCAATCCTGCCAAGCGGTGCCGTACGCACCCGCCCGGATTATTGGGCCGCGCGCGGGGGCATGGACGGGTTTTTCATCGCTCGTTTTCTGAAGGGCTGACCGCGTGAATACCATTGCGCTTCGCCGCGCGCTTCGGCACATCTAGACCATGCCGCGCGGAGATCTTTTTCCTGATATCGCCCCCTATGAAACTGGCTTCCTGCCGCTTTCAGGCGGGCATGTCATGTATTGGGAACAGGTGGGCAATCCCCGGGGTCAGCCGGTGCTGTTCCTGCATGGCGGGCCTGGTGCGGGCGCCGGGGCGGTGCATCGGCGCTTCTTTGACCCGCATCATTGGCGCGTGATCATTTTCGATCAGCGCGGCGCAGGGCGGTCCCGCCCACTTGGGGAACTGCGCGAAAACACGACGCCGCATCTGGTGCGCGATATTGAAGTGCTGCGCCAATTCCTTGGCATTGAAAATTGGTTGCTGTTTGGCGGTTCCTGGGGATCAACCCTCGCCTTGGCTTATGCGCAGGAACACCCATCACGCGTGCTTGGCTGCGTATTGCGCGGCGTGTTTTTGGGCCGGCAGGAGGAAGTGAGCTGGTTCCTGGATGGGCTCCGCCGCGTCTTCCCCGATGCCTGGGCCGCCTTCAGCGAACACCTACCGCCTGAAGAACGCGGCGACCTGCTGGGTGCCTATCTCCGCCGGCTTTGCGACCCTGACCCCGCCGTGCACCTGCCAGCAGCGCGCGCCTGGAGCCAATATGAGGGGTCCTGTTCCACCCTGCTGCCATCACCCGAAACGGTCGCGAGTTTCGCGCAGGACCGCACCGCTTTGGGCCTTGCGCGGATTGAGGCGCATTACTTCGCCCATGATCTTTTCCTGCCGCCCGAGGGCCTGCTTGGCCGCATGGACCGCCTGGCCGGGATTGAGGCCGAGATTGTGCAAGGCCGCTACGACATGGTCTGCCCCGCGACCAGCGCCTTTGAATTGGCCGCTGCCTGGCCCACGACCAAGCTGACCGTAATCCCCGATGCCGGCCATTCCGCGCTGGAACCCGGGCTGCGGACGGCGCTGGTAAGCGCTGTTGAGCGTTTCCGCCGGCGGTGAGGCGTTTCCTGAAGGCCTGATTTACGCTAATGAAGCAATGGCTGTCCCCGTAGCTCAGCAGGATAGAGCACCAGATTCCTAATCTGGGGGCCGTGAGTTCGAATCTCGCCGGGGACAAATCCTCGATAAACCATTGAAATAACATAGAAAAATAACGTCGTCTCAGCTCTAGATCGCAGTCTGGCATCACAAGGGACGATACAATGGGCAAGCCATACCTCTTTAAGCGCGGCTCTCGGTGGTATTCTCGCATCCGGGTGCCGCAAGACCTCAGACCTTTTCTGGGCGAGCAGATCGTCCAAACATTGAGAACAGAAAATTTTCGTCTGGCACGCAAAAAAATCATTCGAAAGCTTGAAAAATTTGCTATCCTTTGGGACGAACTTCGAATTAGAGCCCAAACCATGGACCATAATCAAAAAGATACCAATTTAAGGTTGCATTTTTTTGAGCGCCTCCAGCAATTGGAACGTGATTCATCGCTTGATGAGGCGGTAGAAATCACGCTGACCAAAGCAGAGGCCAGGGCACTTCTTCAAGAAGCCCGGCCCGACCAGGTCCGCCCCCAATATCCGGCCGCCATCGCCCCAGGGCCTGCGCAGTTTGTCGCGGAGATCCTGGCCCATTTGACACGGGTCTTGCACGGAGGGCAGCAACCACCGGCGCACTTGCCCTTAACAACCAATCCGACAGGGGCAATCACCCCACAGCAGTCCGACGCCCTTATTGGGGCCCTTGCTGCGACGCTCGCGCCTCGCCAAGCCGCGCACCCAACGCATCAGCCAGCCCCACAGAAGCGTCGTGGCCCCTCTTGGCCAGTGCCTGGCGAGGACAATGGCGACCCGAGGCGCTGGCAGCGCCTGCCCGAATTACTGGAGGCCTATTTCGGGTGTCGAGATCTCAGTGAAAAAACTAAGGTCAGCACGGCCGCCGCTGTACGGGACTTCGATGCTCTTGTGCACGGACGCCCAATCGGCGAAATCACCCCGCAGAATCTTTCTCTATACAAGCAAACCATCATGGCACGCCCGGGGCGGGTAGGACGCGCACAAGCTGCGCCCGCAACAGTGCAGAAGTTACTTAATCATGTGCGGTGCGTGCTGAGTTGGGCCACGGATGAGGAAGCGATCGTCACGGTTAATCCGGGCGCCAAGGTGCGCCCTCCGCCACAGAGACGAAAGGCACAAGTCGAGGACGCCAAGCGGCGGGCATTCAGCCGCGAGATGCAGACGCATCTTTTCGCAAGCCCTCTTTTCACCGGTTGCATTAGCCGCGATCGGCTGACGACCAAGGGCGAGCATGTTTACCGGGAAGACACCTTTTATTTTTTCCTCTGTTCCTATCTTACGGGCGCGCGGACCAGCGAATTGCCCGGCAGCGAGGTTTTCAAGCATGGTGAAACTTGGTGCCTCGATCTTCGCCAGACAGGCACCAAGACTGGTGCCGCAAAGAGGATTGTTCCCATTCTTCCGGCACTTGAGAAAACAGGGTTCGTGGATTGGGCGCTTGCCAGGCAGAAAACTGGAGAGCTGTTCAAAGGCGAAAGGGTGCCGCAAACCTGGTCTGGGGTGGCCAATTATTATCTTGAGCACATCGGCCTGAAGGACCGGTATCATGTTGCCTATAGTCTCAGGCATTGTTTCAAGCAGATGCTCCGGACGTCAAACCTGAACACCGAACTGGCAAACCGCATTTTTGGCCACTCATCGAACTTCGTCGGCGAACAATATGGGATTGAGTATCTAAGTGAAGCGGACGCAGCGCTTGCTGTTAAAGCTATCAGGCCACCGATCTCTCTGGAGCATCTTTATGTCAAAAAATGAGTTCTTTTGACAACTAAGCTTTGTGGCGCCAGATTTCGTTCTTGTTGTCAACATAAGGAATACAGGTCTACACGCGGGTTGCAGGTGGTCAACATTAGGCCACTTACGGTCGAACGGCAGGTCTCATTTAGGCCTTAATGAGTTGTTTGGCGCCTAGGCCTTTGACGTCGATTTCCATGTCTTTATGTGCTTTCCACTTTGGTGCGGAATCTCGGCTCATGATAGTGGTGACAGATCATCCGCGGAGCACCCGAGATTTGCTGCTGGCGCCAAACGCGGTTCGCGTTCCCATTATATCATTCCGTATATAGATCAAATATTTTCACTCATTTTGATGTCAAAAAATTGAGATGAGCTCCTCCCCCCGTTACTGCAGGCAGATGTAACACTTTTGGCGGGAAAAGAATCGCAACCGCCTTGTATGGCTTCCAGCTTTGCGAAGAGGCGGCAGATCAGATGACGACGTTACCCGCAACAAATATAGGTCTTTCAGAAACGCACAAGTTGGAATTTGAAACGCAAAAAAGTGAAAGAGAAACGCTTGTGGTTCTGAAGGGAAAGGTGGGGCTCGCCGACTTTCGATTACCCACATCTCTGATGGGGCATTTGCTCTGAGTGAATCATTTGTGATTCTATTTGTGACGCCGATGCGCGGAGCCGTCACGGATGAACGGGGAGAAGGTAGTCAATACATTCGGCTGGCATGACCAAGAGGTGGTTGGGGCGGGGCTGCCGGACAAGCGGCTGGCGAGGCAGTTGGGGTGCCTGCTGAATCAGATGTCGGCGTCACCTGGCCAACCTGTCCCGGCTGCATGTGGCGACTGGGCGGCGACGAAGGCGGCCTATGGGTTCTTTAATAATCCACGCGTCACAGAGCATGGGGTTCTGGCAGGTCATTTTGCTGCAACTGCCGACAGGGTTGCTGCGAGTGAGGGGCCGATCCTCATTTTGCAGGATACGACCGAGTTCATTTACAACCGCGTGCAACCTGGCAAGATCGGTTTCACCAAAACCATCAATGGCGGACGCTATAAGGCGGGTCGTCCTAATGTGCGGACCTTGTGCGGGATGTTGATGCATTCAAGCTTGGCGTTGAACCTGAGCGGCACGCCGATTGGATTGACCGCGGCAAAGTTTTGGACACGAAAGAAGTTCAAGGGTAGCTGGGCGCTCAGGCGGCTGCTCTGCCCCCAATTCCTGGATCACCTGAGGCTAGAGTTTTCGGCCTCTTTGGCCTGTGGCGGGCTGACTGCGCCACCGGCAGTATGTAGCAGAATCGGGGTCTTTTGCCCAATCCCGCTATGGGGTCGATCCTCGTTGTAGTACCTGCGTCAAGCCTCCAACTTCGCGCGCGCATCGTCAAGGCTCATGAACCAATGCGCGTCCAGGCATTCCCCGCGCAGCTTGCTGTTGAACGCCTCGATGAACGCATTGTCGGTCGGCTTCCCAGGCCGCGAGAAATCGAGCGTCACACCATGCGCATAGGCCCAGAGATCCAGGTCGCGCGAGACGAATTCACTGCCTTGGTCAACGCGTATGCTCTGTGGATAGCCGACGGTCCTGCAAACCCTCTCGAGCGTACTCACCACATCTTCCGCGCGGTAGCTGAACCGCGGATCAATCACAGGCGAGAACTTCGAAAAGATATCAACCACCGTCAAAACACGAAGCTTCCGGCCCGTCGCCAATTGGTCATGGACAAAATCCATGGCCCAGGTCTCGTTCGGTCTGGATGCCGCTGAGCGATCCTCCCGAAGTTTGGCCTTCACGCGGCGTCTTGGCGTTTTATTGCGCAATTTCAGGGCCATAGCACTATACAGCCGATAGGTTCGCTTGATGTTCGTCATCCAACCCTCACGTCGCAGAACAACATGCACGCGCCGATAGCCGTAGCGCATGCGCGTCTCAGCAATCTCTTTGATGCGCTTCTCCAGAACGGCCTGGCCATGCCGGTGCGATTTGTAGTGGTAGGTCGAGGTATCCACCGCCAGAACTCGGCACGCCCGGCGGATCGAAACATCCCATTCACAGCAAATCTTGTTCACCAGCTCGCGCTTATGGACAGGCCTTAAAGCTTTCGGCGCAGCACATCCTGCAGCATGGCCTTATCAAGCGAGAGGTCCGCCACAAGCTTCTTCAGCTTGGCGTTCTCGTCCTCCAGCAGCTTCAGCCGACGCATCTCGTCAGGCAGCAAACCTTCGTACTTCTACTTCCAATTGAAGTACGTCGCCTCCGAAATACCCGCCTTGCGGCAGATCTCCGCCACAGGGTGACCATCCGCACCCAGCTTCAAAATGAACGCCTTCTGCGCGTCCGTAAACTTCGATGCCTTCACCGTTTTCCACTCCTCCCAGCCAGGGAAATCAGAGCAGAAAACTCTAACTCAAAATGATCCAGTTTTCAGGGAGCAGAGCAAGCAAATCCGGCACCCACTTCCCCGCGCCGACTCCTCCAAAGAAGCATTTCGAATGACTTGCGAATACTTGCGGGGGGTGAGCTACCGCATTGCGGGTAGCGTCTGATACCATCATGGTGGATATCACTTCGGCAAGATGCACGAGACCCCAAGAGATCCCAAGCAAACCGTCACTTTGCGGGGATGTGCAATCATGCATCGTTTTGGGCCAATTGCATGTTGCGGGAGGGGGATGGGACGCCATAAAAGATTGTTTTTGGGGGGCATACTTTCCCTATGAGGGGGCATGCCGCTCACCGGGGTTATCCAGGTAATGCTGCTGGGTTGCTCAGTCTGGCGGCCATTGATTGCTTTAGAGCAGGCTGCGCGGCATGCATTGCCGTTGCGAGCTACATGCTGCATAAGGGCACTCAGTTTTGTGGCTCGGCGCCTGAGTTTTGCGATCTGTTTTGGGATGAATAACGGAGCACCATGGATACTGTAGTTTCCCCCATTCGACTTTTTGATGCCTCTGAGCCGCACAGATTTGCTCGGGCAGTGTCCGACTTGCGGGACGGCTTTGGCCATTGGCGGCTGGCGGTCGCGCTCGCCTGGGGGGATATTAAGCAACGCTATCGGGGTTCAGTCCTGGGACCGTTCTGGGTCACGCTGACCACCGCGGCCATGGTCGTGGCGCTTGGTTTTTTTTACTCGTTCATTCTGAAGGTGGAACCGGGCACCTATTTCCCCTGGCTTGCCATAAGCTTGATCCTTTGGGCTATTATCGGTCAGGCAATCACCGAAGGTGCGGATTGTTTCATTTCCAGTGAGGGCGTGATCCGACAGATATCCTTACCCTTTACCGTGCATGTATTGCGTTGCGTTTTGCGCAATCTTTTGGTTGCGGCCCATAATCTGCCTTTGGTGTTCGTGGTGATGTTCCTGTTCGATATTTCTCCGGGCCTAGCCGGGTTGGCTTTTTTTGGTGGCCTGTTGCTTTTGGTTATTAATGCTTTTTGGGTGGCTTTTTTTCTGGGCATAATTTGCGCGCGTTTCCGTGATATTTCACCCATTATCGGATCGTTGATGCAACTTATCTTTTTTGTGACGCCGATCATTTGGTTGCCAGAGCAATTAGGCGATAGAATTACTTGGCTTTCGCTTAATCCCTTTAACGCTATTATGGAAACCATGCGCGCACCCCTACTTGGACGGCCAATCGTTATGGAGGTCTGGCTTCAAGCGCTTGGCTATACAGCGGTTCTATGGGGTCTAGGGCTTGGCTTCTTCACGCGCTTTCGCGGGCGCATTGCTTTCTGGGTCTGACCGCCATGCCCCGTATCGAAGCCCGAGACCTAACAATCGAATTTCCCCTGTACCATCATAATGCCCGGTCGTTGAAAAAGCGGCTTTTTGCGGGTGCTACCCGACGGGTAAAGCAAGACTCTGAAAGCCGCGTGGTGGTGGCCGCCCTTTCGGACTTGAATTTTACGATCGGCAAGGGAGAGCGTGTTGCGCTGGTTGGATCCAACGGCGCGGGTAAGACTACCCTTCTGCGGGCCATTGCCGGCATTTATGAACCGGTCGCGGGCCGGTTGCTAGTGGAAGGTGAGATCGGTTCACTGATTGACCCCGGCGCGGGAATGAACCCGTTATTGACAGGACGAGAAAACATTGTGCTGCGCGGCCTGTATCGCGGCCTGACAGAACGGGATGGCCGCGCGATGGCCGATGAGATCGCCGAATTTTCTGGCCTTGGCGAGTTTATTGACCTGCCCATCCGCGGCTATTCGGCCGGCATGAATGTACGGCTTTCCTTCGCCATGGCCACCGCCATAGCCCCTGAAATTTTGCTGATGGATGAGTGGTTTTTAGCAGGTGATGCAAATTTTATGGCCAAGGCCGAAGACCGTCTGACGCGCCTGGTTACAGGGGCAGACATTCTGATTATTGCGACGCACAGCATGGATATTGTACGGAAATGGTGCACCCGCGCCATCAAGCTGGATGCGGGGCGCATTGTGGCTGACGGGCCGTTGGATGAGGTTTTGGGGGGAGAGAACGTATCCGTAGCGAGCGATAGCAGTCCCCTTCGATAAAAATTCGTTTTTCATTTTTTATGGAGCGTAGCGGCATAAGAAATTATTAAGTATTTGTCTCGCTGAATAGTTACCACCGCCTGTGTGAAGTAATCGTCCTTTCAGCTTGGCCGTTATGGGCCCAGTAATGCGAAAGATAGCTATGCAATTCTTTATGGAGCTTTTGCTCGAAGCGAGGGGAAATTACAGAGTTGGTTCTGAACCTGAGTAGGTTGTAAGCCAGAAAACTCAAACGATGCAATATTGCTGACTACTAAAGACGCCGCTAACGACCAGCGACCAGCGACCAAAAGCTAACGAATGATTTTTCTGATTATCACAAATCTCAAGCGGCGTAAAGATTTGACAGCAGCTGTATTCTCCACAAAAAAGTTTAGAGGAATAGATAGGTGTTGCTCATGAACTATCGACTTTTGTCTCCCAGATATTGGCTGGGCATCCACGCGCCGCGCCTCAACGCTATAAATTTTTTGCGGCCTGCATCTGAGAAGCCGAATGTTTGGCACTCTGAAGGCAATGATCCAATTTTCAGCTTAGAATTTGATGAAAACGCCCATCCTACCGGATGGGTCATTGTGAAAATTGCCATCGAAGCGCTTGACGGAAGCAATCTAAAGCCCTGCCTCTACGTTGACGATGGGCTGGGCTATCGTGAAGAATCAAAAGAGCCTTTGCCCATGTCCAACAGGAAGGGTCTTCGGCACATCATTCAATTGCCGCCAAAAGTTTACTCGCTCCGCTTTGATCCAACTGATGGCGTTGCTAAATTTCAGTTAAAAAGTCTAACAATAAGGTCCGTTGGTACGTTTGAATTATGGGCACAATTGGCAATTTTGTTTTTAAGACAACGCGTGTCTGCTGGGCGCCACCCTGTAAGTTTGGCAAAAAATGGCGCTTTTCTAGTGCGTCACAGGCGGTTTGGCTTCATCAAGGATAGGCTTCTTCAAGCGTATCGGAACGCCAGAAAGACAGATAGTTATGATACGTGGATTAGAATAACGGAAGCATCGTCATTGGATGCCGTTCCAAGAGGAGCTCTTGAGAGGCTAAAGAGCGAAAAGCCTCCTCTTATTTCCATATTGATCAGTACCTACAATACGCCGGAGGTCTTCCTGCGCGCTGCCATAGACAGCGTGCTGAAGCAATCATATGAGCATTGGGAATTGTGCATAGCTGACGACGCGTCCTCAGATGAAGCGGTACGCTCCGTTCTTCGGGAGTATGGACGACGCGACAGGCGGATCAAGCTTCAATTCAGGCCGGAGAACGGGAATATCTCTGCTGGCCTCAATGCAGCACTAGGCATGGCTGCGGGTAGTTTTATGACGGTACTCGATCATGACGATTGCCTCTCAAGTCGGGCCTTAGAATGGGTCGCCCACACAATTCTGGAGCAACCAGATGTTGATTATATTTACAGCGACGAGGACAAGATTTCGGCTGAAGGAAGCAGATTTGGCCCCTTCTTCAAGCCAGACTGGTCGCCAGAATACATGCTATCGATGATGTATACCTGCCATATGAGTGTATTTCGTACATCTCTGGTAAAAAAGTTGGGAGGGTATCGAAGTGCGTTCGACGGCGCACAAGATTATGATTTAACGCTTCGTGTAGTCGCTCAAACAGATAACATCTATCACATCCCCCATGTTCTATATCATTGGCGAGTTTGGTCGAACTCAACAGCGATGTCCCTTGATGCAAAGCCTTATGCACTTCAGCGGCAAAAACGGGCGCTAACCGAGTATCTACAATCAAAACAGGAATCCTTCGTGCTGCTAGATCACGAACTTCCTGGGCACCATCGTATCGTCTTCATGCCCAAACGATCCTCCTTAGTGTCCATTGTCATTCCCACAGCCAATGGCCAGATAGATTTGGATGGGCAATTAGAGCGACATATTGATGCGGTGGTTGCATCGATCGAACAAAAGACTAGTTATGAGTCGTACGAAATAATTATCGTCCATAATGGCGACCTTACTGCAGCTCAGCTGGCACGATTCGAACGGGATCCCCGGATAACGCTGGTGACCTATTCAGAGAAGGTTTTCTCACTATCAAGAAAAATTAATCTTGGAGCCAAAGCAGCAAGGGGAGAGTTTTTGGTTCTTCTGAATGATGATATCCGGGTTATCTCGCACAACTGGATTGAACTGATGCTCGGTATGGCGCAGCGGGAAGGCGTTGGGGCGGTTGGTGCAAAGCTTCTATTTCCCAATAATACCGTTCAGCATTTCGGCGTGACCATCCTCAATGGATCACCTGGTCATCCGTACTATGGCGAACACAAGGATTCATTCGGCTATTGGTTGGGTTTACAGGTAGACCAGAATTACATTGCGGTGACTGGGGCATGTCAAATGACACGTCTCTCCCTGTTCCTGGAAATGGGTGGTTACAGTGAGAGCTTCCCCTTGAACTACAATGATGTGGATTACTGTCTTCGGCTTCACCAAAAGGGATACCGAATGGTTTGCATGGCAAATGCCCATTTTTTTCACTATGAAGGTGTTTCTAAGGAGGGTGGGCGTAGCGTAGGTGCAGATGAGCTCAAAAATTTTGTCTCTCGTTGGAGTACAATTTACCAACGAGATCCCTATTACTCGCCAAACTTGAGTCAAGCTATCCCTTTTACCGACCCATGGTAACTACGTTGGTAAATGAGGCGCCTTTCGAGTATCACTTGCTTCGCTAGTCGTCATTAAACGATGACCCAATCTCTACCTTCAAAAAAACCGTAAGTGATATAGTGCTGAGTGGCTGCTTCGACATCACTTCCAAAAGCAGCCTGAAGATCAGCATATTTTGCAAGATAAGTCTCTGGATTAAACAACTCTGCTCTCCCCTCATTGGCACCATAAGTTATATAGTGATTCACACCTGCTTCAGCATTGGTGCCGAAAGCATTGATAAGGTCACCATAAGAGGCAATGTATTCTAGCCCATCGAAAGTGATTTGGCGGCCTTCATTTGATCCATAAGCAATGTAATGCCCGGCACCCGCTTCTGCATTAGTGCCGAAAGCATTGATCAGGTCACCATAAGAGGCGATGTATTCTAGCCCATCGAAAGTGATTTCGCGGCCTTCATTTGATCCATAGGCGATGTAATGCCCGGCACCCGCTTCTGCATTGGTGCCGAAAGCATTGATAAGGTCACCATAAGAGGCGATGTACTCTAGCCCATCGAAGGTGATTTTGCGGCCTTCATTTGATCCATAGGCGATGTAATGCTCGGCACCCGCTTCTGCATTGGTGCCGAGAACATTGATAAGATCACCATAAGAGGCGATGTATTCTAGCCCGGCAAAGGAAACAACTCTGCCTTCATTCGCACCCGATGACGCGAAGTGCAAAAGTCCAATTCCCGCATTGGTGCCGAAAGCTGCCGTCAAATCCGCATATGAAGCGATGTACTGCATTACGTTGGAGGCAAGGGTGAGGGACCTATCAGTAAACTGGACATCCTCAACCCCAAAAAGGCGATCAATCCCCTCACTCGTACGCAAAACCGCTTCGGTACCATTGATAACGTAGGTCGCATTGCTCTTCGCAGTCGTGAAACGGGATATGTCCGTGCCACTACCGCCTATCAGCCAGTCGTCGCCAGCGCCACCAAGCAGCGTATCCGCCCCGTCTCCGCCATTTATAAAATCGTCATCATTCCCACCGGAAATACTGTCATTCCCGGCCAAACCAACTATCGTTTCGCGTCCATCACCGCCAAAGATCCAATCATTGCCGTTGCCTCCACCGATAACATCGTTACCAGCTCCACCCTCGAGCGTTTGGTTGAATGTTCCAGACATTAAGCGCAGCTCCTGATTGAAGGGATGATTTTTATAATTTTCTACCAAAAGACGATGAGCGCCTGATGTGCCAAACTTAAGGTTGATTTCCGGCTCAAGCATCGCGCCTGAAGCCTGATCCCAAGTTTGGCCCAATGACACGCCATTCGGCTCATTTAAGACACTCCGAGTCTATAACAGCCTAAAACTCCTGACGGAAAGAATTTGTATTAAATTATCGGTAAGGAGTAAAGCTCGAAGTGAACCGCCCCGGGTTTGCCGGAGGCTGTTTTGCTTAAGTTACGCTGCCATGGCTGGATGATCCAGTGAGGCATAGTAGCGTTCTTCGGCTTCTGCGGGCGGGATATAGCCGATTGGTTCCAACAAGCGTCTGTTATTGAACCAATCTACCCATTCCAAGGTGGCGAATTCCACGGCCGCGAAGCTGCGCCACGGCCCGCGGCGGTGAATGACCTCGGTTTTGTAAAGCCCGTTGATGGTCTCGGCGAGTGCATTGTCGTAGCTATCGCCGACACTGCCGACAGAAGGCTCAATCCCGGCTTCCAGTAGCCTTTCCGTATACTTAATGGATACATATTGGCTGCCTCTGTCGCTGTGATGGACCAGGCCACCGCGATGCAAGGGCCGCCTGTCATGCAAAGCCTGCTCCAGCGCATCATGCACGAACTCCTTATGCGCCGTACGGCTGACACGCCAGCCGACGATCCGGCGGGAAAAGGCATCGATGATGAAGGCGACATAAACAAAGCCAGTCCAGGTCGAGACATAAGTAAAGTCAGAGACCCAAAGCCGGTTCGGCGCCGCTGCCTGGAATTCCCGATTGACGTGATCCCTTCGACAAGGCGCCGCCTTGTCAGAAAAGGTCGTGCGCAGAGGCTTTCCGCGAACCGCCCCCTCAATCCCATTCGCACGCATCAGGCGCGCAACGGTACAGCGCGCGACACTGAAACCTTCTCGACCTAATTGGCGCCAGA
>CAIYMY010000092.1 GCA_903927465.1 uncultured Rhodospirillales bacterium
CCAGCGAAACAGAAGGTCAAACTCGATGCGTTCGACCAACTGCCGCTCCGAACGGATCGAGTAGAAAGCTTGCAAAAGCAGAGCGCGGAGCAGTCGCTCCGGCGGAATGGATTCACGACCGAATGGTGAATAGAGCGCGTCAAAGGCTGTCGAGAGATCAGCCAGCGCACTATTCACCAAGCCGCGAATAACGCGCAGCGGATGGTCAGGACGCACCCGCTTTTCAAGATCAACATAGCTGAACAGGGAACCAGCCACCGCGTCATTGCCACGCATCGCAACCTCGACCAAATGCAACGACAGTGAATCATGAATGCGGAAATCAGGCTACGAATTTCAGCAGCCTGCTATAACTCAAACGCTTATCTGACATAGTTAGGGACGATCAATCAGGCAGCTTTGGTGCCATGGTTATGCGGGCCGTCCAGGCGGCATATTCGGAAGCAAGAAGTGTTTCCCCTTCCAAGACCAAATCATCTTCCCTGACCAGGCCTTCCCCAAAACGGGCAAGTAAACTGGCAATCGCTTCGGCGTAGCCGCCATAGCTGCTCGCCAAGAACACATGGCGGTCTACAGACGCGAACAATGCGACGGCTGTCGCGATGGTTGTCGTGGCCCCGATAAAGGGTGTGATAGACAGCCAACCCTGCGTAATACTTCCGAGAAAACCTAGCAGGGCAGCCAAGATCCCAAACATCAACCCTAATCTTTGTGCCAACCTTGCCTTATTCCGATGATCTTCACTCCGTGAAGAATACCAATCCTTCTGCTGCGTTAGCCTATTCTGGACATACCACTCAGCAGACATATCCTCGGCTGGCGTCAAACGGGAGGAAGAGGGCGCTACATTCACAGGTGGCTCTATTCCTTTATCCCGCGCCGCTGCGACAAATTCATTTGTTCGTGCATCGAAAGATTTAGCAGCTTCACTTTTGGAACCCGTATAAGCACCAATTCTCGCGGCAAATCTATAGCATTCTGACTGAAGGTTTTCCGCCGTGGCCCTTGCAACGATCCATTTTGCCTGGGACTGTTCATTCAATGTGTGCCGGCCGAAAAAAGTGCTTATAGCTGCTGTAGTACCAGCCATCAGCGCGAAAAGACCCGACAAAGAAAAGGAGGAGCTTTCCTTTTCGTCCACACCGATCGCTGTTGCGATTGCGCCCGAAACGGCAGCCGCTACAGCAAAGCCCAGCGCAAGTCTGGCTTGACGAATATGGCTTGCTTGCTGCTGCCTCGCCTCAGCGGCCCAGCGCCGCGCTATCTGCCACTTCGTTTCAAGTAGGGATGGCGTTGGCATAAGCGGGTTTTCCCCTAACGCTTGGTAATCCCGAGTGCCTGCCGGAGCTTCGCATCAATAAGGCCCTTGGGTAACCCAGTCTTCATGCGAAAGCTTGTTATTGCGGCTATGGTGCGGGGGCCTAAATCCCCATCAGCTGCACCAATCTGCGTGTAGCCTTTCAATTGCAACGCGCGTTGAATCGCTATCAGCTCATCTGCTGGTGGCTGCTCATGCAAGGGTGGGGGATCAGCAAATACACGACGAACCTTGTCCAACCATGCCTCCCGGTCTGGTTGACCATGCGTGCCGCCATTGATGACTTTCGTCACCGCCAGATAATCACCTGTATCACAGACCTCATTAAGTTTCTTCCAATTCCAGAAGCCGCAAACAACATGGAAGGCATGCCCGGGATCCAGTGCCAATTCCGGCTGCGCTTCAAGGTCCAAACCGGTGATGGCGCCAACTTGGCGATAGGCATCCCGTCCGGTTAATTGAATGTATCCGCGCCCCCTGAAGCGCCAGCCATCCCCGCTTTCTGGGGACCCATTGCCCATGCGATTGGCATAGACGATATTGGCGATCCTTTCCGGCTTTCGCGCGTAGGACGACGCATTTTCAGTTGAGGCAAAGCGTTTAGGCCAGGTCTTCACGAGGCCCTCGGCACTGTAGTTCAGATTTTCCTCAAGCATGGAAAGCCCGCCAGATTCATGACCAAGCTGCGCCAGGAAAAACTGCCAACGCAGGGGCTTGCGTGAGATCCGGAAGGCATCCAGAAATTCATCAGCCAGATCTTCCATAGAAGCAATATGTTCCCCAGAAGCCCGGGGAAAGAGAAGCTTGAGCCGATCGAGCGAGAGCATGTCATTCTCCTGTTTGTTCTGTCTTTGAGATGAATGCTAGCGCCGGAAAAGCACTTTTCGCAAGTTACTTTTACCAAAAGGGGACGCCAACAAGTGCAGTCAAGCCACATTTGGGTTTTGAAGCATGCGTGATCTGGGGCTGCCGGTTTTCAGAAGCGACAAGCAAGCACCCCATGCGAAGCTATTTTGCGACCTTTCCAATGATCGCATTCCCTACAGTGCCTCCAATTCCCTGATGATAAAGGCTACGGCCTTGGCATCGCCTGATGCAGCATCAATCAAGCGCAGTACGGGATCAGGGATCGCATGATTGGGTGAGGTGACCGCAAGGTGGGTCCATGCTTCCGTCATGACCTCCTGAAGAAAGACCACATCAGTCTGGGCTGGACCTGACCGTGAATCCACGAGCAGCAGAATGCGCGAGACAGAAACAAAATCAAGCAATGTTTGCAATTCAAAGACGCAGCCGCGGTTCTGCCGATTGAAGGACCGAAGATCCATGACAACACCATGACTATCTTTCATCAGCCGGCGTACAGCCTCTCGCCAGCTTCCGCCATTGCAGAACAGCAACTCGGTACGGAAGCTACCGTCGGGGTCACGCCTGTTGCTCAGTGATGCCATTCTACTCTCGAGATTGGCTTCTGTTTCGATAAAGAACCCCTTGAGGCGGCGCAGGAGAAAGGCGCGCAACATGACGGGCGTGATCACACGGCTGGCCAGATCCCTCGCCGCAATAAGCCTGAGCGAACCCCTGTAGCGCCAACGCGCGCGCAGAAGATCAGCCAAGCGTGATGCGCGGCGGGAATATCCGAAGACCCGCAAGTAAAGCAGGGGCCTTCCTGGTATGGAGCGTAATTTTTGATGCAAGAAAAAATAGCTTATTTTGGTAATGCCGATATAAATCAGGAGCGGTAGGGAGGATACGGCCAGAATTTTGACAGTATCCAATAACGTCTTGGGACCAATGCTTACGAATAACCATAGAAACAAATTGAGGCTAGCCGCAGCCCAGACCGCATTGTGCAAAAGGGCCTGATCACCAAGGCGTCCTTCCTGGTGCCAGACAGCAAGGCGTGCAATGGTCAACCAGGAGAGTGCAATACCCATGAAAAACCCTGGTAGGTGCGCCAATACCAAAGCGGTTCGCCAGCCAAAGCCGATTGATATCGCTGCCGACACATAAAGATGGTCTATCTGCTCGATAAAGAAGGACCTCAAAGCCAATTGCGCCAGAACACCAAGGGTACAAAGGAACACAAGAACGAGTAGAATTGGCCACAGAGCACGCAGGCTTCGATTAAAGAGGCCAAGAAGTGGCACAAAGGCTGAGCCACCAAGGCGGATAACGACAAAAAATAAGATCTGCCAAAGCACCAGCAGACCATCATCTGGCTGCTGGAGCACCAGAGTAGCGCCAAAGACTATGAAAACAAAAAAACCTCCGAGCAGGAGGAATGATTGCTTGCGCCGATCAGGGCCCACAACTAGCGCCATTACCACTAACACGGGCAGGATGAAGGTCAGCGTAAAAGCGGCAAGACGCAACGGAAGGATGGGGGTACCTGATGACCGCAACCAAAGCATAGCCGCGAGCGTGGCAAAACAAACCCCGGCGAAAAGCTCAATGGCCAGGACGGCGAACGGGATATCTGGCGTCGCAGACCGCGTTTGGCTTATGTGTGGGGATGCGATGGTGGTGAAGCGCAGCCTGGTCTGGCCGCGCCTTTCAGGCGGTAGGGCTACCGCAATGCTCTCCCCACCACGCATCAATGTCCTGATTCGGCGGCGATAAACGGCAAGTATCAAAGCCCCCAGCAACGCAATCAGAACCAGATTAGCGAGTAGAATACTCAAGAATGCGCCAGAGAAATTATCTGATGTGAGCATTCAGGCCTTCTCCCATGATCTTTTCCTGCCTGATCCCCAACAGCTATTGCGTACCGCGATTGCCATAAGAAAGTTATTTAGCGTCAACGTAGTAGGTACGGAACCGATACGAAATGAACAACTTACTACAAAACTTTCGAGCGCAAAGGCTTGACCACAGTAGGCATGGTGCTTGGACCTATCACGGTTTTGTGCCGCTCCTCTGATCACATGTTGTGCAGCAAAAGGAATGAGCCATGAGTATAGGCAGGACGGATGAATTTCGTAAAGAAGCTGTGCGGATAGCGCTGACCAGCGTGTACACCTACGAGAATCCCCTGACAGTAACCGCATTTGAAGCAGGCCTCTGGCGGCTTTGAGTTTGGCAGTTTTCGTCTGGCTGGTCACCTCCGTGTTGCTGGTTTTTGGCATGCCCTCGGTGAATGCGCGGATGGGCGTGCGCCCATTCATGCCGCGTCCCTGATGAGGCCGCTTGGTGTTGTAACCCTCAGGCACCGCAACCACCAGCGGGCGCTGCAGCATCAGATGGTCCTTGAGAATGGTGTAGCCGCCTGTGTAGCCGCGTTCCCGAAGCTCTCGCAGTAGTAACCGTCCCAGCAAGTCGGTCGGGCGCTGCCTCCGTAAGTTGCTTGGCAATGTAGTCATCAAACGCCGCCAGTTTGCCTGAGTGCCGCGGCCGCGGGCGATACAGCTCCGCATTGTCATCACGCGGATAGCGCCGCACGGTGTTGCGCGACACCCCAAATTCTCGCGCAATCGCGCGCAAACCTTTGCCTCGTTTGGCCAATAGACAGATCTCCAATGCCATTTCTCCCACAAGCATAAAGACCCCCATCCACATGACAGGGGCGCCATAGGCCTGGGTCAGTTTTACTGCGGCGCTAACAAGCGATCACACGTTTAACATCGTCCCAAACCTGCTGGAGCGCGATTTGGCTGCCGATCAACCCAATCAAAAATGGGCGGGCGACATCAGCTATATCTGGACCCGCGAGGGCAGGCTCTATTTGGCGGTGCACTTGGAGCTGCACTCCCGGCGCGTTATCGGCTGGGCCATCAGCGATCGCATGAAACGCGATCTGGCGATCCGGGCGCTGAAATTGGCCATCGCGCTCCGGTCCCCGCCACGGGGCGGCGTTTTCCATAGCGACCGTGGCAGCCAATACTGGTCGCACGACTATCAAAAGGTCCTACGCGAATACGGCCTGCAGTCGTCAATGAGCGGCAAGGGCAATCGCCATGACAACGCCGCTGTCGAGACGTTCTTCAAGACCATCAAGGCCGAGCTTATCTGGCGCAGGAATTGGGAAACCCGTCACCAAGCCGAAACCAGCATCTTTCAATACATCAACGGCTTCTATGACCTGCGCCGCAGGCATTCAGCATTGGGCGGCAAAAGCTCTCTGGCTTTCGAACGCCAAGCAGCCTAAATAGGCAACTCGAGCGGCATAAATACGCGACAAATCCACTGTCTCAACTCATGATTTGAGAGTACCCGAGAGCCCAGTCTTCAGACGGCCTGCTATGGCGTTTCTCGCGAATACCCAACCCGCCACCAGGGCGGCCGGTACGACTGCAGGCATCGGCCACTGCGCTACCCAGGCGAGCGCCGCTCCAGCCGCTGCGCCTGCAAGCGCGCCCAACGTCGCGACACGGCCAAGTAGAGAAAGATGTATAGCAATTGCAGCGCGGTGCTCGGAGAGCAGTACCTGTCGGTCGTGCTGGGATGCGCGGCGCCACCAGCCGCGATCGATAGCCAGCATCACGTCGCCAATCGGCAGCAGGGTAGTGCGGAGAATGACCGGTCGCACCGGATCATCCCTGTCATGCGTTTCGACCTGCCAGGCGTCGCGCAGCATGGCGGGCCGCGCTCAGGACAGACCTAGGGGGCGAACAAGGCGCAGTGCCGTGTCCACCAGGTGCCGCCAGGATGAGAGTGCAACCTCCACGCCCATGCGATGCGCCTCCATGACTGGCGCGCCGGCGTTCGAGCCGTCCAGGCCGCGTCGGAAGCGGGTGACGACGTCGCCGTCCAGCTGCACCACGGACTGCGCCACCACCTCCTCGATCCCAATTTCCCACATTTTGCGCAGCATGGCGGTGTCGCGCACATCTAGCGCCATGAGGATGCGCTTTGCCCGGCCCGTATCGCCGAGCAGGGTGATCAGTTCCGCGCGGTCTGGCCCGACCGGCGCCGAGCCCTTCTTCAGCGCCTCCTCGGTGCTGGTCAGAGCGGGCGGCCAGTCGAAGTCCGCGATCGGCAGCGTCTGCCCGGCGCGACGGAGGATGCCCTTCAGCTCGTCGCAATTGCCGACAATGCGGTCGGCGATCACCGCTTGCCGCGTACGGTTGGGCACGAGCTGCAGCGCGAGTGAGCAGCCGCGCGCCGCCCAACGCACCCGGTCCACCGAGCGTAGGTCGAGCCGCAGCGCGCCGCGGTCGAGCGCGGTGGGGGGCGCTTCGAGAGCTGTTGAGGGCTGCGCCTGCGCCTCACGTTCCGGCAGCGTCGCCCAGGTGGCGGAATCGTAGCCAATATAGAGCATCACTGGCCAGCCCTGGTCTGCGAGGAAGCCTGCGTATTCTCGCAGCAGGGAGAGTACAGCATGCGGCCAGGGCGGCGTTGGTTCCGCCGTCATCGACTCCTTCAGTATAGTGTTGATCTCCAGTGTGAGCAGATCTCGCCCGATCGCGCCGAGCTCATCCACTACCGGGCGCGCGGCCCGCCCGAAAAAGGGAAAGGCCATGCAGCCGCGTCGCTCAGCCGCCTGGACCTGGCAGCGGCTGGGCCTGGCCCCGCTGCTTTACCTCCTGGTCGCGCCAGCCAGTGCCGAGACGCTCCGCCAACGCGACCAGCGCGGTGACGTTCGCCGCGACAGAGGCCTGTGCAGCGGCAAGCATCTTCACATGGTCTTGCCGAAGCGCTTCCAGCGCCGCGTCACCTTTCAGGAAGCCAGGACTTACCACCGAGACAACGTCGCCCTCTACAAGGTTCATGTTGGTCACGATGCATTCGTCAGGCTGCGCGGGTAGCGCGACCTCCAGGTTGCGCAGCGGCCCCGAGAGAGCAGGGGCGCCCACCGCAGTTACCACCTGAAGGTTCGCCGCGCTGCTCGCCACCGCCAGCAGCATGTCCACAAGCTTCATTGTCATTTCCCTTTCGTCAAATGCCTGCGCCCTGCGGCGCCAGCCGGTCTATCCGAAGTCCATCATGCGCCAGCCAAAGGTGCCATCGTCGCGATAGATGTTGAAGCTCGGGCAATCCTGCACTTGCCTCACAACGACGCGATTGCGCGCGCCGGGCTTTATGAGTCCCGAGAACTCTGCTTCGCCGCAAAGCAACATTCGGATCGGGCGCAGCCTTGCCCAACCACGTGAGGCGACGAAGGCCAAAGGCGCTGAAGTCGGAATGCAACATACGGCGCAAGCATGCTGTCATGGCTTTACTCTTCTTAGGCTGGGGAGGTACCCGAAATTTTCGAACATTCACATCGGCAGGCTGGTTGGAAAGACGCTCACGGACCGCGTGATCGGCATATAGGAAAAAAATCGCATTACTCCAGGACCAGCACAATCTGCTCCGCCATCGGCGCAAGTCGCCCCGCGTTAATACTTTGCCCGGTTACCTTGAGGCCGGCAGTCGCGATAACTGCGCGACTATTCTTATCCACCAAATTCGCCGTGAGACCGAGACGAGTAAGGATGGCAAGTGCCTCCGCTGCTGGCTTGCCAATCAGGGCGGGCATGGGACGGGAATCATCAAGTGCCGAGGGCGGAGGCACCGGCACGATGCGGAAGGTGAGCTTCGCTGCTGCACTTGCCTGGAAGCCGAAGCGCTGCTGGAAACCGGCATCAACCGGCGTCACGTAAGTCCGGCCCTTGCCAATCGCGCCGGGCAGGCTTGCTGTGCCGGCGCTTCCATCGGCCCCGCCGGTTCCACCGATGCGCATGGAAACCTGGACTTCGCAAGCCGTATCCGGCAGCACATAAAAAGTCGGGCGGTAGCCGATGTCACGCAGCAAATTAACGCCTGCATCGCCCTGATCCTCATAAATCGCGAGGGTAGCAGCAAGGGCCGCATCATCAAGCGCACGTTGCGCTTCGGCAACGCCTTGGCCGACAGCGGCAATCACCTCTCCGAGAGGCGTGGCGACACTTTCCGCTAAAAGATCCGCAACGGGGTTGCTGGGCATTCCTCTACTCCTTTGCAGCGGCAAAGATGACATGCACGCGGCCCCCGCGCGGCAATCGGGTGCCCGCAGCAGGGGTTTGCATCATGGCCTGACCAGATGCGGCCCGGGGGTTAAGCTCAGCTGCACCGATACTGGCTTCCAGCAAAAGACCAAGGCTGGTCAATACGGCGCGCGCCCGGCTTTCGGTAAGGAACATCAGATCGGGAACTGTCTGTCCGGTTACCTCGGGTGTTGCCTTGTCCGGACGAAAATCAAACCTGACTTCAGACAGCATCTCAGGCCTAAGGGTCCTCATTGCTTCAGCATTGGGAAATTCCATGCCAACGCCCTTGTCCCGCAATAGAGTTTTGGCGTTAATCTGGATGGCCCCAAGCGAGAAGCCGCGTGTTTGCAAAGCTGCTTGCGCATCATCCAGCTGCACGCCAATGGTCGTCGCGAAATCAGTCACCTTCGTTACGCTAATCGCCTCGGCAGGTAGCGGGCGCGGCTGCTCGGGAATGCGTTCCTTTTCGGCGAGTATCGCCCGTAGTCGGTCAAGTTCTACTTGCTTGAAATCAAGCTCACGCACACTGTCGGCGAGCCTTGCCTCGTTCAGGCTGATCTTGGCGTTCCGATCCGCCAAGTCACGGTCCAATGAGGCCACCCTGGTGACCAGGTCTCGGGTGGCCTCGGCGCGGATGGCTGCCACATCAACAGGCCCTTGCGGCGTGCGGGCCTGACGCAAGGTGGTGATTTCCTGATCCTTCGCGGCGATCAGGCCAGAAAGCCGCCGGTTTTCAGCATCCTTTTCGCCGAGTCCGCGAATGTTTTCAGCAAGCTTGGCATCGCGATCAGCCACGAGCCGCTGGGCTTCGGTCAACTTGGCCTCTCGATCTGTAACCAGGCGCTGCGTATCGGCCAACCGCGCTTCCCGATCCGTGATGACCCGCTGCGTTTCAACCAGTTTGGCGTCACGGTCAGCGAGGCCAAGCTGCATGTCGGTCAGCCTGATATCCCGTTCCGCCACTTCACGTTCGCGCAGGGCCAAACGATCGGTGAAATCGCGCGATACTTCGGTTCGCAACGCAGACAAATCGACCGTTGTGGCCGCAGTGGCGCCGCCGCCGATATTGAACGGGGTAGCGCCGCGGCCGATGGTGCGCGTGAAGGGAATCGCGACTGGCGCACGACGCACCTCACCAAAGTCGACATTGACCCCGCGCGCCGTCCGCGCAATCGCTGGCGTGGTCGCCATGACAGCGCCTGCCTCCGTCAATCGCAGCGCCGGAGCGAAGGGCACGGTATCATCGCCGATCTCGCCCCGACCGCGCACAGTGCCGTCGGACCCGCTGGCTGCCTTAGACATCGATACCCAAGCATTGGCCGCCAAATCAAATATCTCGACTTCCATGGTGGCGCCTGCAGCCGCATTGCCGGCAGCATCAGTGAGCCGAGCGGACCAGGTGAAAGACGTTGTCATCCCAGCAACTCCGCACTGATACTGGCCTGAGCGGCAAAGGCACCGATGCTCGCTGTAACCACAAAAAGAGCCTGGGCCGCTTCACCGCTATCAAGCAATAGCTGCGTTGCTGCCCTACCATTTGCATCGGTTGTGACGATACCATCAGCCAATCGGGTACCCTCCCGTCGGGGCAGGTTGCCCACTCCGCGCGCCCTCGACAGTGTCGCGCTTGCTGGAAGGTCCAGGTTGAGTTCCACTGGTTGGCCGGCGAGTACTTCGCCGGCGCTATTCGTCACAATAAGCGAAATGCTTGCCTTTCGGCCGATATTGGGACCAGGGGTTATCCGTATACGAGGAGCAGGCAGCCCATCTCCCGCCGGTACTGCCACCAAGCGTCCTGATATGCTCGACCTGACCTCGCGATTTTCGCTACTGCCACTGGCTGGGGCGGTATAGAGGCGCAACACCGGAAGTCCTCTCACGCCATTGGCAGCCGCACCGGTTTTGACTTCCACGCTCACATTGATCGTGAAATCAAGATAGGGCAGTGCATATCTGGTGGCAGCGCGACCGCTTTCGTCCACCAAAGGCCCCGAGGAGAGCGCCCGCTCCGCTTCGCGCACACCATCGGCAAGGGCCACAAGCAATTGCCCGATGCTGTTCTCGACAAAATCAATCGGGTCCGACACTCAATCCTCCTGCCTTCGCGCCCGCAGCCGGTCCAAAGCCCGTTCGCGCCGCGCCTCGTCATTGCTTTCGTCGGCTTCCTTCAGTTCGCGCATTTCGCGAGCCATACTACGCAAGCGATCAGCCTTCTCTCCGATCTCCTCAATGGTGCCGACCAAAACCGACAATTTACGTGCCGCTTCTCGTACATATCCATCAGCCCTACCCAATCCTGGAATACGTTCTTCTGCGCGGCGCTGCCAGTCATTGGGGATTGCATCGCGGGCCTGGTCCAGGGCGCGATCTGCGCCATTAAGCGCCCGTCGCGCACGCGCTGCCATGGCGCGGGCACGTCCCAGGCGGCGCTCAAGCGCGTCACCCGTATCCCTATCCCTTGTCTGCTGTTCCGATGTGGCGCGTCTCAATTCGATATCTTCACTGCTGGATGTGGCGCGTTCCCGCCTTGCAGCAACAAGACTGCGCGCCATTTCGCTCAGCCCAGCCTCATCGGTGCCCCGACGCCGGCGGGCTTGCGGGAGATTCGTATCCTCACGCGATCTTTCCGACACTGGTTTGAGGACACGCAAGGGCGGGTCATGCTCCAGGCTGTCGCGGCCTGATGCCCGTTCAAAAATCTCGCTTACACGACCAGGGCGCAATTCGGGCGGTAATTCGGCAGGTGTGGCGCGCAACTGATCGGCGTTGGTCCCACGCAGCTGATCGGCACTAGTGCCGCGCAGCTGATCGGCACCGGTGCCGCGCAGAAAATCAGCGGCTGTGCCACGGAGCGACAATGGCACATCTGCGGGCGCAGCGCCTTGACGGCGCCGCTGCCCGCGGCTGGCATCCCGTTCGTCGCCCCAGGCTGCCAGGGCAGCTCGGCGTCGGTCCAAAGGCTCAACACTGTAGCGCGGGTCTGACGTTGTTGCGCCGACAAGGCGCTGCATCCGTTCTTCCAGCGCCCGCCTTTCTTCCAGGAGCGGCTGCAAGCCAGGTGCAACAGCGGCAACCTGCCCTGGCTGTTGTCGTGGCACCGGGGTCCTTGCCGCATTTGGGGCTGCCGCTTCCGTCCGTGGCGCGGATCTTTGCGCCCGAATAAGGGCATCTTTCCAGGGTGCCCGCGTCATGCCTCAGCCATTCGGGGCTTGAGGCGGGTTGCGCGCAGCGATCAGGGCGCGCACCCGCTCTTCGAACAAGGCGGGGGGCGGAATAGGAACAAGTTTGGTGCGCATGAGCGATGAACCCTCAGCACTATACTGATACTTGGCCGCGAAGCTTGCTGAAACGCTGCTCGTGCGTACTGCCCCGCCACCACCAAAAGGTGTCCAGAAGCCCCCCGCAGCGACGGATGAGGCGCTGCTGGAACGTTTCACCTCAGTCTCACTTGACATGCTGATTGACATCTTGAGTTCAATTACCGTGTCCACGAACTGATAAAAGGTTGGCGTGAAACCAAGTTCCATCAAACTGTATTCTTGTCCATCACCAAATTTGACCAGATAGGATTTCGACTTAACGCCATCGCCTTCCTTCTTCTCCTCGGCCTCCTCATCATAGCCGGCCATCAGCCGGGCGATGCGCAGGCTTACCAGATCAAGCTGCAACTGCGCATTTGCTATACCAACGCCCAGGCGTTGCACCATTTCCGGAAAAGGAACCGCAAGCAATTCAGTACCGACACTCATTCTCAGAACTCCTTGATGTCAGGCCGCTTTGGCAGTCGGACCGCCCAGATTGGGCTGACGCTACCGGTCACGGAACGGGAGTCGGTTTCGGAACGGGAGTCGGTTTCGGTTCAAGAGCCTTGCGCCTGCGCTCGCCTTCCTCATCCAGCAGGCGGCGGATGCGTTCTTCCAGAATCGGGGGTGGCGGCAGCGGCACCAGCTTGGTCCGCAACAGCGACGAACCTTCCGCAGAATAGCTGTATTTGGCCGAATAGGTCGCATCAACCTGGCTGGTGGTGGCCTGACTGCTATTGGTGGCACCCGACCGCACGCCCAACATGCCGCCGCCAAATCCGATGCCCGCCGAACGCGAATTCCTGCTCGAGCTTTGATTGGCGGTGTCGCGGTTGCGGCGGGAAGTTTCAGTGGTGCGCGTGATCTTGATGGCGATCTTCACTTCGATGATGGTGTCCACGAATTGATAGAAGGTGGGCGAAAAACCCAATTCCAGCATGGACACGCGGGTGGGTACGCGGATCAGGCCGTCACTCGTAGTCGGCTTTTGTTCGTCAATGACTTTCTTGAGCGCGGTGGTATCGCCGCCGGTGAAAGCGTTGTCAGCCGCGATATAGGCTTCGGCAGCCGCCGCAGTCATCATCTCATAGCCAAAGAATATGCGACTATCGTCAAAGATGGTTTCGCCATCCTCATTTTCGATGACCTTCAGGCCGCCCATCATTTCAGCGACGTCAATGCTATTGGCGTCGAGCTTGAACTGGGCTTCCGCGATGGCAAAGGCCATCTGACGGATCATGTCGCCCATTGGCACATTCAGTAGTTCTTGTCCTATCGCCATTGCATTCTTCCTTTCGGTTTCTCGTCGTTCGGAATGAGTTGCCTTGTTAAAGCTAGGTGGTCGGCGCCTTTTCGCTCATGGCCTTCAACCGTGTCTCAAGCAGTTCCGGGGGCGGCAGGCTTACCAAACGCGCAGCAATGCTGCTCATGCCCTCGGCGCCCACTGAAAACTTGCGCGCATAGGAGACATTGACGGAAGCCGCCACCATGACAAAGCCGTAGCTCACGCCGAGGCTGGCGCCCACAGAGACACCCGTCTCGGTCGTTTCTTGCATTGAAAAACTGAGCTTTGCCTCAACCGTTGCTTCCGTGAAACTGTAGAAAGTGGGCGTAAAGCCAAGCGCGATCAGGTTGGTTTTCTCGCCGCCCAATTCTATTTCGGTTGTGGCCATGGCCTGCGCGATGGCGATGCTGTTGCGGTCAAGCGCGGTCTGCGCTTCGGCCACGGCAACGCCAAGCCGCTCAATGATCTGCGGCAGAGGCGCTGAGAGCAACTGGCTGGTAACGCGCGGAACCTCGCTCATGTTCCTAGCCTTGCGGCGCGGGTGGCGCGGGCGTCACCTCACGCGAGAGATATTGCTTGATCTCATCAAGAAACTCCACCGGCGCGGGTACCGCCACCAGGCGGGCTGAAATGGAGCTATTGCCATTGACCGATTGTTCAAACTGGCGTGCCTTCCGGTAATCCACCGAAAGCCCCACCGCCACCGAAACATTCGGTCGTTCCTGAGACGCGGTCGGACCTGGCGTGATAGTGCCGATGGGGCGGGTGACCGATGCGCCACCACTCGCTGTCAAGGTGATCTCATTCGCCGATAGGGAGACAAGGTCAATGATAACCGCATCCTCGGCATTGCTGAGCATGACAACGCGCCCTTGCTGGGTCGCGCGAACCCGATGCGTGGTGCTATTCGCGTTGATGTCGCGCGTCAGATTGAAAGCGAAGGCTTCCGGGCTGCTTGCCGGATGATTTGCCTCTCCGGCATTGACCGCGGCGCCGGAAATCGCAACGCTTGTCTGGCTTTCACCAACCCTCAGGGCAGTTCCGTCAACAGGCTGTGCGGCAAAACGCCGCGCCAGGATGAAGCCATTGCCGGCCGACCCATTGGTGCGATCGGGCAGGGGGGTTGTTTGCAACTGGGTCCCATTGCTCTCAACCATGATGAATAAATCGGAGCTGCCATCAAGCGTCACCTCCGCACGGCGAAATTGCTGATTATCCGTCCCGTCCGGGGTGCCACGCCAACGTTCCTCGCCGCCTGTGGCAGTCCGGATACGGGCAGAATCCACGCCATTGGCCACAAGCTGTTGCTTCACCGCATCCGCGCGCTGCTGCCCCAGGTTGCGGTTGAACTCATCGGTATTTCGCGTATCACCATAACCTGTCACGACCACGCTCAGATTGCCGTCGCGGATGCTGCGTGCGACGAGTTGCAATTCATCCAATGCCGCGCGCCTAAGCCGGGAACTGCCTGTGTCAAACAAGGCAATGCCCAAGGCGCCTGGCGCATCCGGGCTTGCGCTATTGCCGCCAGCGTCATTGACCAAACGGGCCCTGAAGCCCCCCAGCGCGTTTATTTGAGTGACCACTTGCCGCGCGTAAAGTGTGCGATTCGCCTGTCCGGGCACGGTGGTTTCCTTGCCTGAAGCAAGCTGGAACACTTCGCCCGGCGCCTGAGGCGTCGGCGGTGGCGGCGTTTGGGTGATGCGGATGATCCCGGTGCTGCTTTCATCTGAAGGAAAGAACGCCACCGCGCCAGGTGTCAGGACCGGATTGCGCGCGGCTGCCGGTTCAAGCGATGCGCGGACAGGTCGCCGATTGGTTCTTGGTGTTGCGCGTTCAAATGGCCCGGTTGGCGCACGGAGCGCGGTGGCGATTTGTTCCCCCGCCGCTTCAAGATCGCTGCCGGTTGCATCGGTTTGCCGGCCATTTGCCGTCACGCTGCCGGGCAGGCTTCTCAAGGTGATTTGCGCCTCACGCGCATTGGCTGCCGCCGTCCTGCCGCCCTGTCCAAACCCAAAATCCAATTTCGCGCCGATGCCAAAGGCGCTTTGTTCACCGATCTTCATGACAATCTGCATGGAAACGGTCAGATCGGCATGCTGATAATGATAAAAGGGCGGTGACAGGCCAAGCTCAAGCAGGCTTTTGCCACCAAGGCCTTCGCGCGGCTGAACATATTCGCCAACCTGGCGCAGACTATTGATATCCAGCTGCATCTGCGCTTCGGCGATGGCGATGCCCATGGCCTTGATGTAATCGGTCACTGCGCTATCGGCCAAAATTTGGCCAGGGCGTAGTCTTTCTATTGGATTTTCATCAGCCATGACTCATCTCCCTTATGGCGGGCGGAACGTCGTGAATGTCCAGTCGGCGGTCAGCGTCCATGCTGTCAGCGCGCACAACCCAATAGCCATGCTTGCGTTGTGCATCCGCCAATCGCGCCGAATTTATGCTCAGGCCGCGTGCGGTCCATTCAAGCAATGATCGGCTGAGCTTGAGAGCATCATCAAGTTCCAAGGCAGCCGCCAGCGCGGCGCGCGCGTCGCTGATATCGCCAGCCTTGATCAGATTGACACCACGCCGTTCAAGCAGATTCGCGCGATCACGCTTCTGGAAGGGCGTTGGTTCCGGTAAGGCCGCGGCATCCGCCGCAGCGCCGGCAAGTTCCGCCGCGTGTTGATGATCCCCCAAATGTTCCAGGCTTTCGAGCACACAATGAAGATAATGGCGCGCAAAAACCTGTGGTGCGCGGGCACTGAATGCAAGACGAAGCGCTTCGCGATATTGCAGAAGGGCTTCCTGATGGCGCCCCTTCAGCGCCAAAACCTTCCCGGTTTCAGCGGCACTGAGATGGAGACGATGTCGCGCGTCCATCATCCTCCGGCTGCCTCCAGCACTTCGGCGCCTGCGATTTCCAGGCGATGACGCAGCAGCCTTGCCTGTGGGCGAGGCAAGGGGCTGGTCATCAATGGCAAGCGCCCCGATAGCCCGACAGCGGCCAAGGCCGCGTCACTGGCCGACAGTATCTCAAGCCTGATGAGAGAAAAATTTTCCAATTCAGCGGTGGCGACCAAGCCCTCCTTGGCATAACAGGCCAGTCTTGCTTCAACACAAGCAAGCGGCAGATTGCTTTCAATCTGCACCGGAAGCGCTTGTGCCAGAATTGGGAAATCTTCTATCGGCACACCAGCAAGCAATTGTAAGGCAGGTGCAGCGTTTGGCGGAGCCTCTTGCAGGATAATGCCAAAACGCAGCAAGGCTTCCGGGACAAGTTTTATCTTCCCAGGCGCATGCAGGCGTCGCCACAAGGCGTCAGCCTCACTGCGCGACAGCCCGAGCAACAGGGCGCCGCCATCAGCGCTGAACATTGCACTCGAATAAGAGTGTCGCTGAAGCACCCCGGCTTGCTGCGTCGTAAGGCTCGCGGCAAAAAGCGCATAGAGCGCGCCTTCAGGCTCAATTTCCTGCAATCGAACGGCGCCGCTCGGAAGAGAGGCAGCCAGCGCAGCGACGGCTGGGGGCGTAACGTTTCCCAAAATGATGCCAGGTGGCGTCAGTAAAAGGTCCATTGCTGCTGATGCAGCAACGCCCAGAAAGCGCCCCAGGGTGTCTGCCACCGCATCGGCTGAATCCATGTCCAGCAATTCTGCCGCTACATCCCGAATATGCCCGCGCGGAGGAGGCTCGCCAACGGGAAACAATGCCAAATCAAGTTCCAGAGGCTCAAGGATCGCGAGCAATCTACGAGCCTCCTGGATCGGCAGACTTGGTACGAGGCGACCCGGCGCCCGATAGATCGCGTCAACGACCACTTCGATCGGCAGACCGAGCGCCTGAGCCAGAATTCCGGAAGCACGGGGCGTTGCCCGACCCGGGCTGACTACAAATAAGTCGAAAATATTGCTATCTAAGAAATGCTTATCACGCTGGGGTGCAGCGGCTACCTGGGACTCCGCCTGAAGACCCTGATCATATGCCCGATCGGCCAATGGCGACGGATAATTCAAAGACTTCTCCCAGGACTTCGTGTTCATGGAAATGATCTTGAAGCGTGATCAAACCCACGCAATTTAAGTTAGAGAGCACGCAGCTCGCATGTCAACATATTTTTAGTTTTATTTGCACTTCAAGAACATTTTGGGTATTTATGGAAGATTCCGATTGTGGCCGGCATTCAGGGATACCATAGAAACCCTGGCGATGAGTGCTTGAAGGGCGGCACTGCCGAATTCTTACCATACATCAAAGAGCCTGACCGTAGGAGCGATCAATCAGGCTTCACCGACCGCCATTGCGGAACGTCTTCGCGCACGCATCCGAAGGATCAAAGCTTGTCCAAACCAACTAGCGCGCGCCTTCGCGCCGCAACATCTGCGCCTGGCGCGTGATGGGCGAGACAAAGCGCGTGGTATTATGCAGCAGATAGAATGTGAGCTGCGTCGGGCGCAGTATCTCGGGCCAGGTATATTCAACTATGGCTGCGATCCCCGCTCTATTCGATAAACGGTGCCGCCGCGGTGAATGGCGTCCAGCGTCATGGTCGACGCCTGCCGCGCAATCTGCCCGGCCAGCAGGCGGAGCCGCGCCTCCACCCCCGCATTCGCGCCGCGCGCATCAATCGCGATGGAGGTATTAATTGTGATGCCGCCCGGCGCTTCGATGTGTCCGTCCCCTTGGGAAACAGACTCTACCGAAATCTGGCAACAATTCAGTGGGTGTCCGGCGTCAGCACCTATGGGACCAAACTGGTGATTTGGGTTACGGAGGATTTCTGGCTCATCGTAACCCCAAGAAGAATGAAGATGAGCCAGAAATCCTCCGCCCCGCCCATGCGTGTGCCACCACCGCCGAGACCACCATGGCCGCGCTGTCCTGGAATGGGCTGAATGGCATCACCCCCACCGCGCGCGGCCTGCTGCTGAACCCCAATCGCGGCATCGGCTTTGTAGTGCAGACCACCCACGCCAAGGAATTCGCGCTGGCGCATTGGTTGGTGGGCGGTGCCGATGGCGGGCGGCTTTGTCTGCGTTGCTTTGATGGTGCTGGCATTGGGCGGGAAAACATCGCCGGCGATGCGCTGGCATCGGGCACGACGCTGCAATGGGCGCCAACCTCCAAAACCTGGCAGGCGGGCGCGGTGATGCAGGAGAGCGTCCTCAATCGCCGCCAGACGGTACGCTTTGGGCCGGAGGTTGCCTTTGCGCAAATCAGCATCATTGGCTTTGACGGACAGATTGAGGTGGAGGCCTTGCGCCTTTACGGCCTGCCAGAGGATGCGCCGGCAATCCTGTACGGCTGCCCTGCGCTACCAGTTGGCGGCAGGACGCTGATGTTTTCCGCCAGTTGGGATCTGCCGAGCATGCCGCCGGGGGCGACGAGCGATGCGCGGGCGGCTTTTCATTCAAGCGGGCGGGCGGCCGAGACGTGCGATCGCTGTGCGCGTCAGCAGCGGTAGGGTGTATTTCGCCACCATCGCTCCGCCGAGGAAGGCGTTCGCCAAGGGCGTCATCTCGGCGGCGAACATCACCCATGCCAGGGTGAGGGTGCGCGCGCTACAGGCCAGTCCGGCGGTGAGCGCGACCTCTCGCCCGCAGCGCCAAAAAAGGGCGGTGCCGAATGCCTGAACCAAGATGGTCACGCCATAGGCAAGCGCCGTGATGGCCGCTAAGCGTTCTGGCTCCGCCATGGCCGCCGCCTGCATCCCGGTCATCGACCCCAGCCCAGCCAGGCAGAGGGCCAGTACGGCGATGCCCGTCAGTACATCCGGATTGCGAGCAAGCGTCGCCGAGGCGAAGCGTCGGGTTAAGGCCGCGGCGAGGAAGGCGCTGCCGGTGAGTGCCAGCAGCTTTAGGCAGAGCGCCAGCGGATCGGCCGCCAGCTGCAGTCCGTCCTGCGCCATCGCCAGCAGTGTCAGATAGGCCGGGGCAGCGGCGGTGGCGACCAGCGTAATGATCAACGCTAGCGAGGTCGGCAGGCCAAGAATCGCCGCGAAAGCCACCGTGGCTGGGCTGGTCGGCACAATCGCCCAAAACATGATGCCCTGCGCAAGACTGGGATCCGGCCGGAGCAGCAGGAGCAACCCGCCGATCAGCAGCGGTACGCCGAAGGTTGCGACGACCAAGATCAGTGTCGTCCGCGGCAGGTGCGCCGCCTCGTTCCGAAGCGCGTCGGGCTGCACCTTCAGCGCGGCGCCGAATGTGAAGGCGAAGATCGCCGCGGCCAGCAGCGGCCGCGCGGCATCGGCAACCGCGGGCGCCGCAAGGCCGAGCAGCACACCGGCGAGCACGACATGCGCGCCATTGCGGCCCGCGAGACTGAGAAGCTTACGCATGTCTTAGGGGTATCCTCGGCTAGGCCAACGCCGATTAGTTGACGAGAAAGTTTTCGTTAGCACCGTGCGTTGGTTGAGGCAACGCATTTTGGCCTAGCAGTGCAGCATCACCTTTGTGCTGGATTGCCATGTCTGGTCGAATGACAAGGTGCGCGTCACGGCGCGGAATGTGAGCCTGTCCACGGTGGACCTGCCTGCGGCGGCGCTGCATGTGAAGGTGGTTAAAAGGCGGGTGGGGTGAAGCAGGGGGTCATGAAAGCGCCAGGGGAAGCCGCTGCCATCAGCCGGGATAGGCACGCCCGCCCACTTGCCGCTATCCACTTCGGCCCGCTTGACCCAGCCCAGCTAGAAGTATGCTTCCCCACGTGATCTAGTACCATCCGCAACGCTCGGGCACGGACTTCAGAAGAAAACTTGTTCGTCATCTTGCTCATGAGGGCTCCATCCTATTTGGAAGTAGGAGCCGATGGCTTACCCCCCGGGGGGCACAGCAGCTAACAGTCCTGGAAGGGTAAAGAGCCCCTTGGAGTCACCGCGCCGCTCCCCTAGTGTATTTTGTCTTATCCGCGGCGCTGGGCATGTCCATGCTGGGGGAACACGTCCGAGGGAGCCACGACCGCATGTCCAACCCTATGCATGATTTCATCGTCATCGGCGCAGGTTCTTCCGGCGCTACGCTCGCCGCGCGGTTGAGTGAGAACGGCCAGTATAGGGTGCTATTACTTGAAGCCGGCACTGAAGGCAGTGATTTCTTTTGGTCCCGCGTGCCCGCCGGTGTTTCCAAATTGATCAATAATCCTGCGGTCAACTGGTGCTTTACATCGGAACCCGATGAGGGCTCGGGCGGACGGCGTATTGAGGTGCCGCGCGGCATGATGCTCGGTGGCACATCTTCCATCAATGGCATGGTGTTCATGCGCGGTCAGCCGCAGGATTACGACCATTGGGCGCAGCTGGGCAATCGCGGTTGGAGTTGGGACGAAGTACTGCCGGTGTTCAAGCGCATGGAACGCTACGATGGTGGCGATGATGCGCTGCGCGGCCGAAGTGGACCGCTGCGCGTAACCGATACGCCGCGCCATCAAGTGCCGCTGCTGGAAAAAATGATCGAAGCTGCGGGCAAGATCGGCCTTCCCTATAACCCTGATCTGAACGGCATTCGGCAGGAAGGCATTGGCATGTCACAGGTAACGATTGCGAAGGGTCGTCGCCAAAGCACTGCCTTCGCCTATCTGGATCCGGCACGTGGACGACCCAATCTGACGATTGAAAAAGGCGCATTAGTGCAGTCTCTCATCCTGGAAGGCCGGCGCTGTGTTGGTGTGCGCTACACCGCCCATGGTCAACCATGCGATGCGCGGGCGGCGCGGGAGGTGATTGTCTGCTCTGGCGCAATCAATTCCCCGAAGCTGCTGGAATTATCGGGCATCGGCCAGCCGGATCTGCTGCGCGCCCATGGCATCACTCCAGTACATCCCTTGAAGGGCGTTGGTGAGAATTTGCGCGACCATTACTCCCCGCGCGTAAAGTTCGAAATTATCGCGCGCAACGCGACCTTCAATGACAATGCGCGTGGCTGGCGCCTGGTGCGGGAGGCAGCGAAATATGCGCTTTACCGCGATGGCTTTCTCGCCCGGACCGCAGTGCCGATACGCATGTATTTTCGTACTCGGGAAGGGTTGGAGGCGCCGGATGCGACGATTTCCGTGCTGCCCTTCCTCTATGAGATGGTCAATCGGGAACGGCGGATCGCGAAGCGCCGTGGCATCACCATGAACGTCAATGTGCTGCGGTCAGAAAGCACCGGGTCGATCCATATCAAATCAGCCGATCCGGCCGAGGCACCGGCGATCCGTTTCAACTTTCTCTCCACGCAGTATGATCGAGATGGTCTATTGGCCGCCATACGCAAAGGACGGGAACTGATGGCGACCTCTCCTTTGAAAGAAATGACCGGGCAGGAGATTGCGCCAGGCGCGCATATCCAGTCGGACGCCGATTTGCTGGAATGGGTGCGCAACACAGCCGAGACGACCTATCACCCCGTAGGCACATGCAAAATGGGCCAGGACGCGATGGCGGTTGTGGATCCTGAGCTTCGCGTCCATGGCATTGAGGGGCTACGCGTAGCGGACGCTTCCATTATGCCAACGCTGACCAGCGGCAACACCAATGCGCCTTGCATCATGATTGGAGAAAAATGTGCTGAAATGGTGCTGGGCGCTGCGACTGCGCAAGCGCGCCGCGCCGCCTAGCAGCCATCGGGGAACAGCTTTGCGTAGAGACTGCCCAGCGCATTCGGGCCGACGCCGTCTTCCAGCACCCGTCCGCCGCCGATTCCACCATTCACATCAGCCATGCGGATACCAGCGGCAGCCAAACGGCGCGCGAAGATGTCTGGCAAGCGCCGATTGAGATCAATTCCGGACTGCGTACCATAGGTAATCAAGTCTCCAAGGGCCACGCGACCAGCTACGCACGAAGGGGCTCGCAATATGCGCTGTCCAACAAAGAATGCTTTTCGACCATGGGGCAATGAACGCGCCGGCGGTGGCTTCGCCCCAGCTTGCCCCAAAGATCCTTTTTGCCGCCAAAGGCGGGTCAACGGCGCTGGAGGCTGCCGAACCCGCGCGCCCATTCCCGAAGGACAGGCGGGCCTTATGCCACCCATGCATGATGCCTTGCGGTCACCGCCCATGCGGTGTTTACTCCTCAAAGATGCTTTCCGGCATGCACCGGATCGCACGGGGGGAGCGGGCCGTGATACAAACGCCCATGCATATCTGATGCTGAGCTATTTGCTCCAGCGGCTTGGGCTTGCGCTGGTTACCTGCCTATTTATCTCCGCGCTCACCTTTCTGATTATTCGCCTTCCACCCGGCGACTTTGTCGATGCCTATATTGCCAATTTGACCGCGAGTGGCAGTTCCGTTTCGCATGAACAGGCAGAAGCCATGCGCCGCGAATACGGGCTCGATCAACCGGTGCTGGTGCAATATGCGCGGTGGATGGGGCGTGTTTTGCAGGGCGATTTCGGCGTTTCCATGGTGTGGCGTCGCCCGGTCACGGAAGTTATTGGTGATCGGCTCTGGCTTACCATGGTGGTGTCCTTGGCGGCGCTGTTCCTGACATGGGCCATTGCCCTACCGATCGGCATTTATTCGGCTGTCCGACAATATTCGATTGGCGATTATATCTTTACGACGCTCGGCTTTATTGGATTGGCCATTCCTAATTTTCTGCTGGCTTTGATCCTGATGTATCTCGGGTTTCGCTATCTGGGGCTAAATGTGGGGGGGCTATTCTCTCCTGATTACGTGCAAGCACCCTGGAGCTGGGCGCGGGTTTGGGATTTGATCAAGCATCTGCCCTTGCCCGCTGCTGTTCTTGCGCTCGCTGGCACGGCACAGCTTATCCGGATCATGCGCGCCAATCTTTTGGATGAATTGCGACGCCCCTATGTGGTGACAGCGCGCGCCAAAGGGCTTTCTGAAATGCGCGCGATCTTGAAGTACCCGGTGCGCGCCGCGTTGAATCCCTTCGCCAGTTCGGTCGCCTATCTTTTTCCATATCTCGTTTCCGGCAGTATCGTGGTTTCCCTTGTACTCGGCTTGCCGACCGTGGGACCATTGCTGCTGCAAGCGCTGGTGGCACAAGATATGTTTTTGGCCGGTGCAATTGTATTGCTTCTTGGCGTCATGACGGTCATCGGGACGCTGATTTCTGACATACTGCTCATCTGGATCGACCCTCGGATACGGCTGGAGGGGCGGGCATGACAGCAGCCGACCCCTTAGCCAGCGCCGGTCAGGATCGTTGGGCGGAAGCCACGCAATTACGCCTGACCTGGTGGCGGTTTCGGCGCCACCGCTTGGCTGTCATCAGCCTGGTCATCATAGCACTTTTTTATCTGATCGCAGCTTTCGCGGATTTTCTTTCCATCAATGATCCGCATGCCACCGATGCGCGGCGAAGCTTTATACCGCCCCAGGCCATTCATTTTTTTGACGAGAATGGCTTCAATCCACACGTCTATGGCTTACGCGGTGTGCGCGACCGACAGACCTTCCAACTGGTTTACACGCCAGACCCTAATCGCAAATTGCCAGTGCAACTCTTCACGCGTGGCTATACGTATAATCTGCTGGGCCTGATCGAGACGGATATTCACCTGATCGGCGTGACTGGCGCCCAAAGGGGTGAAGGTATCTTTCTGCTGGGCACGGACCAATTAGGCCGCGATCTATTTTCACGCATGATCGTTGCGACGCGCGTATCTCTTTTCATCGGCCTGGCCGGTGTAACGCTCAGTCTGGTGCTTGGTGTCTTGCTCGGCGGCATCTCTGGGCTTTATGGCGGCTGGGTGGATACCGTCATCCAACGCGTGATCGAGGTTCTGCGCTCCATCCCAACCATTCCGCTGTGGATGGGTCTGGCCGCGGCTTTGCCGAATAGTTGGAGTACACTGCAAGTCTATTTTGCGATCACCATCATTATTTCCTTGATCGGTTGGACAGATTTGGCGCGGGTCGTCCGAGGCCGCTTTCTGGCGCTTCGCGAGGAAGATTTCGTTGTCGCTGCCGAATTGGCTGGCGCCAGCCAAGGGCGGATCATTTTTCGCCACATGCTGCCCTCCTTCATGAGCCACGTCATTGCCGCCGTTAGTCTGGCCTTGCCTGCCATGATCGTGAGTGAAACTGCCCTGAGCTTCTTGGGCTTGGGGCTACGCCCGCCAGCCGTAAGTTGGGGCATATTGTTGCAGGATGCGCAGAATATTCAGGTGCTCTCCGGTGCGCCATGGCTGCTTTCGGCAGCGGTACCTGTGATATTGGTAATCCTGGCCTTCAATTTCCTGGGGGATGGGCTGCGTGATGCGGCTGACCCTTATGGCTGATCAAATTGCACTCGCCGTACGCGATCTCGCGGTCCATTTCGAAATGGAGCAGGGCGTGGTGCGTGCCCTTGAAGGCGTCAGCTTCGATCTCCGTGCAGGGCGCACACTCGGTATTGTTGGGGAAAGCGGCTGCGGCAAAAGCGTTACCGCGCGTTCCATCCTGCGCATTCTGGATAGGCCTGGCCGGGTTGTGGGGGGCAGTATTGTCCTTGACCCCGGCAGTTCCGGAAGTACTGATGTTTTGGCTCTCGATTCCAATGCGGAACGCATGCGCGCCATTCGTGGTGGGCGCATTGGGTTGATCTTCCAAGAACCGATGACCGCGCTTTCGGTTCATTATACCGTCGGCAATCAGATCATCGAAGCCGTGCGCCAGCACAGCGACCTTTCGAAGCAGGCCGCGCGCGATCGCGCTATTGAACTGCTGCGCGAAGTGGGGATTCCTCGCCCTGAGTTGCGTGTTGATGCTTATCCTTTCCAGCTCAGCGGGGGGTTGCGCCAACGTGTCGGTATTGCCATGGCATTGGCAGGTGATCCCGATATCTTGATCGCTGATGAACCCACCACGGCCCTTGATGTTACGACGCAGGCGCAAGTGCTGGATCTATTGCGGCGCTTACAGGCAGAAAAAGGCATCGCCTTGATGCTGATTACCCATGATATGGGTGTGATTGCTGAAATGTGTGACGATGTCGCGGTTATGTATCTCGGCCGTATCGTCGAATATGCGCCAGTTGAAACCTTATTTGCCGCCCCGCGTCATCCTTATACGCGCGCCCTATTGCGCGCTGTACCAACCATTCTGGCCAAGCCCCGCCAGCGCTTGGCAACCATTGGTGGTGCTGTACCGCATCCCGGTGCACGACCCGTGGGCTGCCCGTTCCATCCACGCTGCTCCGAGGTGATCGAGGGGCGCTGCACCGCTGCCGTGCCGCCCCCCATCCCACCGGGCCAGGCCGGTGCCAGTTGTTTCCTGGAGGTTCCGGGATGAATATTCTTGATGTTGTTGATCTAAAGAAGCATTACCCGATTCATGCTGGGCTTTTACGCCGAGAAATCGGGCGCGTACGCGCGGTAGATGGCGTTTCCTTCCATATCGCCAAGGGTGAAACCCTGGCTCTGGTGGGGGAAAGCGGTTGTGGCAAAACCACTGTATCCCGTTGCATTCTGCGTGCCCTGGCGCCTACATCCGGTTCGATGCATTTTTCCCTGGCGGAAGGACAAAGTGTTGATCTGGCGGCATTGCCGAAGCGCGCCTTACGCCCGCTGCGCCGGCATATGCAAATGATCTTCCAGGATCCTTATTCGTCACTCAATCCGCGCATGATGGTGGGCGATATCATCGCTGAGCCACTTAAAGTGAACGGCGTACCCGCTGCGGAGCGAAATGCGCGAGTGCTGGAATTGCTGGAATTGGTGCAAATGCCAGCGAGCGCGCGGTCGCGCTTTCCGCATGCTTTTTCCGGTGGCCAGCGCCAGCGCATTGGTATTGCGCGGGCGCTCGCCCTCAATCCGCGCTTAATCGTGGCGGATGAACCTGTCTCCGCACTTGATGTCTCGGTCCAGGCGCAGATCATTAATCTATTGTTGGATTTGCAGGATAGACTTGGACTATCAATGCTGTTCGTCGCGCATGATCTTTCCGTGGTTCGGCATGTCAGTGATCGTGTCGCGGTAATGTATGTCGGGCGTATTGTGGAAATCGCGCCCACCGATGCGCTTTATCGCAGCCCACGTCATCCTTATACGGAAACGCTTCTAGCCGCTGTGCCTGCGCCAGATCCCACATTGCGTGGCCGGCGCATGAAGGCGACAGGCGAAGTTGCGGATCCGTCTCGGCCACCACCTGGCTGTGCTTTTCATCCGCGCTGTCCCTATGCCGTTGAACGGTGCCGCGTGGAAAGACCGGAACTGACCGAAATTGCGCCAGGGCGGTTCACAAGCTGCCATCGCGCAGGCGAGATAGAATTGGCCGGGGTCACCGGCTAGCAGGGAGGAGAGACCATGCGTCGTCGTGAATTTGGTGCCACCCTTTTGGCCGCAAGCGGACTGGCTTCCGCCGCAATGGCCCAATCCAGCGGTTCAGTGAGGGACTCGGCGCTGGTCGGGGAATTGGAAGGTCCAACCCTTGTCTCGGACCCTGCGCGTCGCCCGCAACGCTTTGCCGAAGCACCGATGCTGGCGGAGCAGGTACGCGCCGGGCGCCTGCCGCCAGTGGAACAGCGCCTGCCGCAGGATCTTATGGTGGTACAGCCACTGCGTAGCGTTGGGCGCTATGGTGGTACCTGGCGGCGCGGTTTCATCGGCCCAGGCGATAGTGAAAATGGGAATCGGCTGATGTCAGCTGATAAGCCCTTATTCTTTGACAAGACCGGCACGCAAATTGTCCCGTGCCTTTGCAAGGGCTATGAGGTCAGCGCGGACGGTAAACGTACCACAGTTTTCCTGCGCAAAGGGATGCGCTGGTCCGATGGTACGCCGCATACGGCCGATGATTGGGTTTTCTGGTTCGAGGATTTGTACAAGAACCCCGATCTTGTGCCTGCTCCTGCGCCGGAAATGTCTGCTGATGGCAAACCTGGCCGCGTGGAAAAAGTGGATGAGACTACAGTTGTTTTCATCTTCGAGGCTGCCAATTACCTTTTCCCCTATCTGCTGGCCGGAGATACGCTGGTGGGCGGCGGTCAGACCCGCCAGCAATCCGACGGGCGCGCCTATAGCGTTTATGCACCCATGCATTACCTCAAGCAGTTTCTGCCCAAATATTCTTCGGCGGAAGCGCTCAATGCGCAGGCGCGTGCAGCGGGCTTCACCACGTGGGTCCAGCTTTTTCGCAATAAATCCGATTGGCGCCTGAACCGAGACCTGCCAACGCTTGCCGCTTGGCGCATGGTCCAGCCCATCACGGGTCAGCAATGGGTGCTGGAACGCAATCCCTATTTCTATGCGGTGGACACTGAAGGTAATCAGCTTCCCTATATCGATCGTATTCAGATGACGCTCGCTGAGAATCCGGAGGTGGTCAATCTTCGCGCCATTGCCGGTGATTATGATTATCAGGAGCGCTTTATCGATCTCGGCAAGCTGCCTATTTTGTTGGAAAATCGCCAGCGCAGCCGCTACCGCGTCCATCTGGACCCCGGCTTCAATGGCGGAGATACGGTGCTGTTTCCAAGCCTGACTTATACGGAAGACAAGGAAATCGGCGCCCTTCTGGCTGATGCACGTTTCCGTCGCGCCCTTTCTCTCGGCATTGATCGGGAGCAATTGAATGAGGTGTTCTGGCTTGGCCTTGGCACGCCAGGATCAGTCATCCCGGATCGGATCATCCCTGAATCGCCGGGTGAGGAATGGCGCACCAAATGGTCCACGCATGAACCCGCACAGGCCAACCGGTTGCTTGATTCAGTTGGTCTTACGCGTAAGGACCGGGAAGGCTTTCGGCTGCGGCGCGATAATGGGCAAAGGCTTCGTATTGAAATTGCTGTAGCGCAGACACTTTCCCCCACCTGGCCGCAACAGGCGGAAATGATCGTGCAGCATTGGCGCCAGATTGGTATCGCCGCTGACGTGAAAGTCATGGAACGTAGTTTGGCATTGACACGTGCGCTCAATGATCAACACCAGATCTTCATGTGGACGAATAACGGCACAGAAAGTCTTTATCTCTACCCGCGCTATGCCCTGCCGGTTGACCCCACCGCGGGTGTCATGGGTAATGCGCATGCCCTTTGGTTTGCGTCCAATGGTCAACGCGGTACCGCACCGACTGAGCCAGAAATGAAGCGCGCCTTTGACCTGATGCGCGCCGCCGCTGGTCAGCAGGAAGCAGAACGCATCAAGACCGCGCAGGAAGTTTGGAAGATTATCGTGGAACAACAATGGGGCATTGGCATTGTTGGGCTTTCACCTGCCTTTATGGGCGTGCGCGTGGTGAGCGAAAGGCTCGAAAATGTGCCGGCCCGTACGGGGGTATCGCAGCATATTCGTACTCCATGGGGCGCGCGTCCTGAGCAATGGTATTTCAAATCCTGAGCGCAACCGCGCTTGCGCGATTTGGTGCCATTCCTTTGCGGCGGAACCTGGCGAGGTGAATGCATCTGAACTGGACAGGCACTAGGGAAACTACGGGCTCTCCCGGACTTGCACTGGGGCGGATAAATGGAGAGCACATGCAAACTAGGGCTTCAGCGTAAGCCGCTTGATTGGCCCGCACATACTGAGGAGCAGGAAACATGCTGCGGCGAAGCATGAGTTGGCGAAATAGATGCCGGGGGGAATGGAACCGGGGACCGCCCCGGGGCAAGCGTGCCGCGGCGCGGGGTATCCGCCAGGCAGGGCTCTGCCACGCCATGCAGACCGCTTGTCACGAATTTGTGATTGCACTTGCGTTTCTACCATGGCATGCGAGCGTCCCCTGTATAGAGGCAAAGATGAGTATTCTCGGCAATCCAAAGCTACGGTTCCTGGCCTTCAAATGGTCAAACTTTGGGTTGCTATTCATTAACGTCTTTTTCTACTTCACGACCGCCGAGTTTTTCGAGGCGCTCGATTCCATCGGCTGGCTCATGCTGCTGGCAATCTTCGAATATGAATCGACCACCCTCGACAAGCCCTATGACAACCGCTTCGAAAAATTCGTCATCTGGGCCGTCCAAATCCTTGCCTACGGCCTGATCTTCTTTGCCCTCTACATGTATGTGACCCAGGGCATGTGGCTCTATGCAGCGAATGCGTCGCTGTGGGTGCTCGTGACCGCCGCGCTCCTCTACGACATGTATGCGCCGGGCGAATTCGGCGAGACCGAGTGGCGCATCCGCAATGGCATCAAGTTCAGCCTCTATGGCGCTCTTTGTGTCGTCGCGGTGCTATGGGGCCTAAACGGCGATGTTTTCAACTTCTACGACTCCTTCCTCTGGATTCTCTGCTTCTTTGTCGTAGAGCTAAACGTCGTGAACTTCGAGGAGCAGGAGGATGCGAAGGCAGCTACGGCCGCTAAGGCCCAGGAGACCCCGCGGATTGCCTGAGACGGGGTAGCCCTAGGGCGTGCCGTTGCCTGCGGGACGTGCCGGCTTGCCCTTTCCCTCCCGGGGGCCAAAAACGGCGCTGGTTAAAGTCTATTGCCCCCCATGCCAGCCAATGTTGGTCCCCCGCCAGCCGCGCTCGTCTTCGACAGCTACGGCAGCCTGCTAGACGTCCATGTTGCCGTGACGCGCGATGCGGCGAGGCTCGGACCGGCCGCCGCCGTGGTTTCCACAATGTGGTGGCAGCGAGTAACCGCTGTCTGCACCCCGTGTTTTTTCGCTTGACTGATCGGGTGCGGTTCTGTCGCGGCTTATGCCGCGAGGGCGGTGGGCTTCGCATCGCGCCAGGCCCAGGGCAGCAGCGTATGCGCCGAACAGCCAATCTTGACAGAAATAGATAACGCCGCAGCCCAGCGAGATAGGGTGTTCCCACTCGTAATCCAGCACCATCGTACCGCACGGGTACGGACTTCAGAATAGAATTTGTTCCTCGTCTTGCTCATAAGGGCGCCATCATTTTTGGAAGTTGGAGCCGATGGCTTATCCGGGGCGGTTCACCCGCGCGTTTTCCTTTACCCCCGAAATACCCTAAAGCTGCGCCATGCGATCCCTTCCCCTGATTGGTGTGACCCTCGATTCCGAAGAGGCCGGCGGCTGGTCCAAGCTGCCCTGGTATGCGCTTCGGCGGAATTACTTCTCGGCCATTGTCGCCGCCGGCGGCTTGCCCGTGGCGCTGCCGCATCACCCCGAAATGGCGGAAGCCTATTTGGCGGAGGTGGATGGGCTGGTGGTGACCGGCGGCGCTTTTGATGTGGACCCGGCCCTTTGGGGCGGCGGCGCGCCGCACCCCAAAGTTACGCTGAAGCCAGGCCGGACGGATTTCGAAATGGCCGCAACCCGCGCGGCCTTGGCCCGCGATAAGCCCGTGCTTGGGATCTGCGGCGGGCAGCAATTGCTGGCGGTGGCCCTCGGTGGGCGGCTATTCCAGCACATCCCGGATGAGGTGCCGGGCGCTTTGGCGCATGAACAACCCAATCCGCGCACGGAACCGGGGCATGAGGTGACCATCGCTGAAGGCACCTTGCTATCGCGCATCATCGGCAAGCCGCGCATGGCGGTGAATTCCGCGCATCACCAGGCGGTGGCCAGCATTGGCGATGGCGGCGTGGTTAATGCGCTGGCCCCCGATGGCGTGATCGAAGGTATTGAACACCCGGGCTACCGCTTCGCCCTTGGCGTGCAATGGCACCCTGAATATGCCGTTGATCCTGATGATCC
>CAIYMY010000093.1 GCA_903927465.1 uncultured Rhodospirillales bacterium
GCGAGCCGCGGCGAACCGCCCGATATCGACATTGATTTCGAACATGAACGTCGTGAAGAAGTGATCCAGCATCTTTATGAACGCTATGGCCGCGACCGCGCGGCGATTTGCGCCACGCTGATCCGCTATCGCCCACGCAGCGCCATTCGCGAAGTCGGCAAGGCGATGGGCTTGAGCGAGGACATCACCGCGCGTCTGGCCAAGGCCGGCTGGGGACCGGGGCGGGAGATGAGCCTTACCGAATTGGCGCAGGATGAAGGCTTTGACATCAACGATCCGCGCCTTTCCATGACGCTGGAATTGGCTGAGGAATTGCAGGATTTCCCGCGCCATACCGCGACCCATGTCGGTGGCTTTGTCATCACGCGCGGCAAGCTCACGGAATTGGCGGTGGTGACGCAGGCGGCGATGGAAGACCGCACCGTGCTGGAATGGGACAAGGATGATATTGATGCGCTTGGCATCATGAAGGTGGATGTGCTGGGGCTTGGCATGCTTTCCTGCCTCCGGCGTGGATTTGGCTTATTGGCACAGCATCGGCGCCTAGCGCTGGCTTTGGAAAACCTGCCGCGCGATTGCGCTGAAACCTATGCCATGCTGCGGCGCGCGGATTCCGTTGGCGTGTTTCAGGTGGAAAGCCGCGCGCAGATGAATATGCTGCCTCGGCTGAAACCGCGCGCCTTTTATGATCTGGTGGTGCAGGTGGCGATTGTGCGCCCGGGTCCCATTCAAGGCGATATGGTGCATCCCTATCTGCGCCGGCGGCAGGGGCTGGAAGCGGTGGAATACCCAGCACCTGATCCCGCCTTTGGACCGCCTGATGAATTAAAGCAGGTGCTGGGGCGCACGCTTGGCGTGCCGCTATTCCAGGAACAGGCGATGCGCCTGGCCATTGTCGCCGCCGGCTTCACGCCGGAAGAAGCGGATCAATTGCGCCGCGCCATGGCAACCTTTCGCCAACAGGGTTTGGTGACGCGCCATAAGGAAAAGCTGGTGACGGGCATGACGCGGCGCGGTTACGCGCAGGATTTGGCGGAGCGTGTCTTCGCGCAAATCGAAGGCTTTGGCAGCTATGGTTTTCCCGAAAGCCATGCGGCGAGCTTCGCGCATCTGGTCTATGCCTCGGCCTGGTTGAAATGCCATCACCCGGCGGCCTTTGCCTGTGCGCTGCTGAACAGCCAGCCCATGGGGTTTTACGCGCCGGTGCAAATCATGCGCGATGCGCGGGACCACGGCGTGGTGGTGCGCGCGGTGGATGTGAATGCCAGCGATTGGGATAGCAACCTGGAAGAAGCGCCAGAAAGCGCGGGCAGGCTGGCGCTTCGGCTTGGCTTGCGGCTGGTGGCGGGGCTGGCGCAACGTGATGGTGATGCGCTGCTCGCCGCCCGCGCCGCGCGCAATGGCGCGCCTTTTGTGAGTGTGGAGGATTTGGCCTGGCGCGCCAGGCTTTCCCAAGGTGCTTTGAGTGCACTCGCTGCCGCCAATGCCTTTCCCGGCGTGCTGCGCCGCGATGCCGCCTGGGCCGCGCGCGGGGCGCGGGGCACGCCGCGCGATTTGCCGCTTTTCGCTGTTCGGGATGGTGTGGGCGCGGCCTTGGCAGATGAAGCCCCCATACTGCCCGAAGCCGCGCCGCTTCTGCCGGCAGAACATGAGGGGGAGAGCATCGTCAATGATTACGCAAGGCTCGGCCTGACCTTGGGGCGGCATCCCTTGGCGCTACTCCGCGCGCAATTGCACGTCGAGGGGTTGCGGGATACGCGCGATTTGCAGGCGTGGAAATCTGGCCGCTTGCTGCGCCTGGCAGGGCTTGTGCTGATGCGCCAACGCCCCGGTTCCGCCAAGGGCGTGATTTTCATCACGATCGAGGATGAACACGGCACCGCCAATCTGGTGGTCTACACCGATGTCGCGGCGCGTGATCGTCGCGCGCTGCGTGGCGCGCGGCTGTTGGAAGTGGAAGGCCGCGTGGAGCGCGAGGATCAGCATGCTGAAGTGCCGATCATTCACGTGATTGCGCGGCGCCTGGTGGATCGTTCCGATTTGCTGGAAGGGTTATTGCAGGAAGCGGGCAGCGCTTGGGCCGCTGCCGCGCTTGGCCGGGCTGACGAAGTTGTGCACCCGCAGGATGACCGCCGCCCGCCGCGGGCCAAATTGCCCGCGAGCCGGGATTTTAGATAGTCGCGGCTTGTTGTACTACGCCGAGCGACTCTCAGCGCGCGCCGCCAGTTGATCCCGGGGATCTATTGGATTCCTGGGACAGCGGGGCACCACCTCTTTCGCTAGTTTGGCCATCTTTTCCTGGTATTTGCAAAACAGCAGACCCCCTGCGGCTTTTCAGATCAAAGGCTTTCATCTCAGACGTGGCAACTAGGATCGTTGTTTCCTTGACTGGATCATAAAAAAAGAAACGATCATTTAACTTCCCTAGATATCGAGGTTGGATGTCTATAGAGGCATTGACCATAGGCTGTAAATTCAGAATATTTATGGAAGAATATATAAAATCTTTGCCAGAAATAATAGCGTGAGCGTCCATAATGCCACGACCATATGAAAATGGTATTAGATAACACAGAACAAAAATCACTAGTGACCGAACGTTTTCTGACTTCAACTCCTTGCTCAGGAGACCCGTTGATTTCACCGGTAAAGCCGCCAAACATGCAAAAAGTGGCGGCAGAATGAACCATTTATTTATAGAAGAAAACAAGTAAATTAGAATAATGACAATAAAAAATGATACAGCAAACCATTTCCAGTTTTTATTCAAAAATTTTCCTTCTTTCGAGTCTCTGCCACCACCTGGAGGAAATATCGAATTCAAAGGCGATAGACCACTAACTAACATGCCAATCGCAAGAAAGAAAAATGCTGAAAGGATCGGGTAAGCAGCAATTTTAATCACTTCGGTAAAACTAATGTGTTCCAATACATTAACATGAAATGACGACCAATATCCCCAGAGATAAAGTGTGGCTAAAATTATTGCGTAAGGTCCGAGCCAAAACTTGGCAGAAAGAGCTTCGAGATTCTCGGGCGCCTGATCTTGCAAGAGTTTTTGTCCCTTCTGTTCGGATTGCACTTTAACCTATACCCCCGGACTAAGCCAACATAAACTCAGTAAGCACCCTGCCAAATACCCTCTGGCGAGTTAGGAAGAAGCGCTACAGGCCAAGCTGCCCGCGAGCCGGGATTTCAGGTGACCCTTACCTCAGAACGAAATCCTTCAGCACTTCAGGCTTGAAGGCGAGACCATGGCCCGGTGTTTCCGGCGCAGTAATCATGCCATTGGCGATTTTCGGCAGGCTGATGAAGACATCATCCAAAAGCCCCATCTGCTCCGCCCAAATGCCATTTGGGATGCTCGCCAGCAGATGCACATTCAATTCCGGGAAAAGATGCGGCGCGATGGTGATGCCCCAAGTATCGGCAACCGTCGCAATCTTGCGCAACTCCGTCAGGCCGCCACGCATCGGGTCAGGTTGCAGAATGGGCAGGCGCGGATTTTCCAGGAAAGGCTTCAGATCGGCACGACCAAAATGCGTCTCCCCGCCCACCACACGCATATCAAGCGCCTCAGCGCAGCGCAGATAGCCTGCGTAATCATCCGCCAGCACGGGTTCTTCCAGCCAGTAGATATCATATTCCTCAAACTTGCGGCCCATGGTGATGGCGATATCCGCCGTCCAGCCCATATTCACATCAATCATGATATCAATATCGGGACCGACGGCTTCGCGCATGCGCCGCACATTATCCAAATCCGTGTTGAGGTCACCAATATGCGCGACCTGCATCTTGATGGCGCGGTAGCCTTGTTCGATATAGTGCTTGGCCTTGGCGATCATGCCATCGCCGCGCGCCCCTCGGAAACAGCCGCTGCCATAAATGGGGATTTCTGAGCGGTAATGCCCCCATAGCCGATGCAGGGGCAGCCCCGCTGCCTTGCCCAGAATATCCCAAAGCGCGATGTCAATCGCTGATTGCGCCATCATGGTGACCCCGCCGCGCCCGCCCGTCAGCGTCGCGCGCCACACATCGCGCCAAATCGCTTCAATGGCAGAGGCATCACGCCCGATGATGCGCGGTGCCATGGCTTCCGCGATGCAGGCACCAATGGTGCGTTGCAGGGGCAGGTTCAGCAAATGCAAATAGCCCATGCCGGTGATGCCCGATTGCGTGGTGATTTCCACCACCACCAGGTCACGCATGGACCCCAGAGCATGCCCCGCAAGCCAAGGGTCATCCGCCCAGGGCATTTGCAGTAGCGTGGTTTTCACCTCGCGAATGGTCAGATCAGTCATGTGCGCTTCCTTCCCTGGGGCTGGCTGCACAAGCATCGGGTGATATGGCGCGGGCGGTCAATCGGCCCTGCAAGGCGGCGGCTCAGCGTGTATAAACCCTGGCATGGCAAAAGCCCCCGCATGACGATTCGATTCGCCCTGACCCATCGCAGCACCTATCGCTATGCGCGCGCGGTGGGGCTTGGCCCGCAGCTCATTCGCCTGCGCCCGGCGCCGCAATGCCGCACGCCGATCCTATCCTATGCGCTCAGCATCGAACCGGCGGCGCATTGGCTGCATTGGCAGCAGGACCCGCTTGGGAATTTCATGGCGCGCGTGCTGATGACAGAACCGGTCACGGCATTCAGCGCCACGGTTGACCTCACGGCTGAAATTTCCACCATCAACCCCTTTGATTTCTTCATCGAACCCGAAGCCACCCTTTGGCCCTTCACGCTGGAACCTTGGCTTTCGGAACAACTTTTGCCCTATCGCGGGCTTGATCCGCTGGGCCCCTTGCTTCGCGCTTTTTTGGCCGAGTTACCGCGCACGCCGCGCGGTACGGTGGATTTTCTTGTCCACCTGACTGCGCTCGTGCACCAGCGCGTCGCCTATGTGCAGCGCCCGGAACCCGGCGTTTGGGATAGCGAAAAGGTGCTGAGTGAAGGGCGCGGTTCCTGCCGCGATTCCGCGTGGTTACTTGTACAAATCCTGCGCCGGCTTGGCTTTGGCGCGCGGTTTGTCTCGGGTTATTTGATCGAACCGGTCATGCTTGGGCGCGATGATGCGGAATTGCACGCCTGGGCCGAGGTCTATCTGCCTGGCGCCGGCTGGGTCGGGCTTGATCCGACCTCTGGCCTATTGGCCGGGGCGGGGCATATCCCGCTTGCTGCCGCGCCAGACCCTGCGAGTGCCGCGCCGATTTCAGGCACGGTGGAGCAGGTTGAAACCGAAACCCGCTTTGAGATGGCACTGCGGCGCTTGGGCGAGGGCTCAGATTTTCCAATGCCGCCTGCACCCCGGTAACAGCCCCATCATGTCCGCTGCCGAAACCCCACCCTATTACGGCCAATGGGAAAGCCCAGGGCTGATTGGCGATATCATTTCGGGGAAGTGCCGGGCCGAGGATGATCCCGCCTGGGCTGAATCTGGCTCTGCCAGCCAGGAAGATTATGCGCGCTGGGCAGAGCATCTTTGCGGTGTGGCGTGCCTGCGCATGGCGCTCGCCGCGCGCGGCATCACGCCGCCCCGGGCGCGCGATCTGGCGCGGGTGCTGACCGGCCATGGCGCTTATGTGGAACAGGCAGATGGCAACATCCGCGGCCTGATCTATGCGCCCGCCATTTCCTGGCTGGCTGAAGCCCATGCCATGCCGGCTGAAATCATCCTTGACCGCGCGGCGGAAGACATTCCGCCCTTGCTGGTTGATGGAGGGCTCTTCATCGCTTCGGTCCATCCCGCCATTCGCTGCCCGGCAGAAGCCGCGCCGGGCAAGGGCGGGCATCTGGTGCTGGTATTTGGGGCAGGGCAGGGCGCACTACGCCTGCATAACCCTTCCGGCCATGATACGGCGTCGCAATGCGATGCGCGCGTCGCCATCGCGGATTTTGCCCGTTTCTTTGCCGGGCGGGGCATTTGGCTGCCCGCCGGGCCATTGGCGCGCGACGCATGAGGATTTAAGAATCGACGCCATGCGACCCGTGCCCCGCCTTTGGCTGCTGATTCTGCTCTGCCTGCCTTTCGCCATGCGGGCGGAAGCGCAGAGCGATGGGCGCGTGATTACCGCCGTTCCGGGTTATAGCCTGCAGCAAGCCGCCAATGGGGTGCTTGGCCTGCTCGCCTATAATGTGGTGCCTGATATCACCGCATCCTCACTCACCATTAGCCGCAGCGGGCAGGAAGATACTGGTCTGCAAACATCGCAATTCGGCCTGGGCTTCACGGTGGACCCGGATTTTCCGCTCTATCTGGAAGGGTTCTTGGGTTATTCGCGCTACGATCCGCGTTTCATTTTTTCCCAAGGGGAAAAGCAATCCCCGCTGCCGACGCGCTGGAACAATGTCTCGGGTACCGTTGGCGTTGGCTGGGATTTTCCGATCATCGAAGGCTTGGTGTTTCGGCCCATTTTGAATGCAGCACTTGGGCATGTGGAAACGGATGCCTCCCTGGTTGGGCGGCTTCTGGAAGTGAAATTTGATCGCGAAATAGCCTTCCTCCGGCGTGGGCAGATGAACGCCTATGGGCTGGGCGGATCCCTGATGCTTGATCTGAACATCCCGCGCCCTGGCTACGAAGTTGATCTGGAATTGCGCTACACCGATATCCGGCTTTCAACCTATGGCGATACCTCATCCGTAGTACGCGGCGAATCGGAAGCAAAAACCTTCAATGTCTGGGGCCGCGTGCGTTGGCCGATGGATGCGGAGATGTTCGGCCGCCCGCTTCGTTGGGTCGTGGATCTTGCCCATTCGCGCTTCATGGGCGATCAGGTGGCGATTGGCTTTGACCATTTGACCAAGGTTGGCGGCGGGATTGAGATGAATGTCGGGCGCTATGAATTGGGCGTTTGGGATTTCAACATGCAAAGTATCCGGATCGTGGCGCGGTATCTGTTCGGCCAGAATGTCTCCGGCGCCTCGGTGGGGCTTGCAGTCTCCTTCTGAACCTTGCACCGGCGCGGCCCGCCGCCCATCTTCCACCCATGCATGAAGCCATGATCATCCGCCCAGATCCTGCCGACCCGCGCCTCACGCGCCGCGTTTCCGGGCGCGACCATACGGGCGCGATGATTGAAGCCAGCGTCACGGTCGAACGCCCGCTCACGCTGTTTCTGAATGGTCAGGAAATCGTGACCATGATGACCATCGGCGACCGTCCGGAAGATTTGGCGCTGGGCTATTTGCTCAATCAAGGCATGCTGCTCGCCGATGATGACGTCATTGGCGTGGATTTTGATGATGATCTGGCCGTGGTGATTGTGCGCACGGCGCGGCGGACGGATTATGAGGAAAAGCTGCGGAAGAAAACCCTCACGTCAGGTTGCGCCCAGGGCACAGCCTTTGGCGATTTGATGGAAGGTTTCGCGGAAGCGAAATTGCCGCGCGCTGAATTACGCACATCCTGGCTTTATCGCCTGCTGCATCGCATTAATGCGCTGCCGACACTTTATCTGGAAGCCGGCGCCATTCATGGCTGCGCGCTGTGCCGGCAGGATGAACCGCTGGTTTATATGGAAGATGTCGGGCGGCATAATGCGGTGGACAAAATCGCGGGCTGGATGTTCCGCAACAAGGAAGCGCCTGGCGACAAAATTTTCTACACCACAGGGCGGCTGACATCTGAGATGGTGATCAAGACCGTGCGCATGGGTATTCCCATTCTGGTTTCGCGTTCCGGCTTCACGGCATGGGGTGTAGAATTGGCGCGCGAAGCGGGTGTGATGTTGATCGGGCGCTGCAAGGGCAAGCGCTTTGTAGCACTCGCGGGTGAAGACCGCATCATTTTCGATGCTGATCTGCGTTACGTTGAAGAAGAAAGTGCGAAGCATTGGCGCAAAAACAGCGCCGAAGCGGCAGCGAATGATGGCGGCTGAAACGCTGGGGCTGGTGCTGGCGGGCGGGCTCGCGCGGCGTATGGGGGGCGGTGATAAGCCGCTGCGACTGTTGGGCGGGCGGCCTTTGCTGGATCATGTGTTGGCGCGCATCACGCCCCAGGTTGCGACGGTGGTGCTGAACGCCAATGGCGATCCCTCGCGCTTTGCCGATTTCGGCCTGCCCGTGGTGGCGGACCCGCTGCCCGATCATCCCGGGCCGCTCGCGGGCATTCTGGCCGGGCTTGAATGGGCGGCGGCGCATCGGCCTGACCTTGCCTGGGTTGCCTCGGTCCCTGGGGATTGCCCGTTCATCCCAGGCGATTTCGTGGCCCGCCTGCATGCGGCGCGGGAAGCGGCGGGCCTGCCCATGGCGGCGGCATCTTCCGGCGGGCAAAGCCATCCGCCCGCAGCCCTTTGGCCCGTGGCTTTGCGCGGCGAATTGCGCGCGGCGCTATTGGCCGGGGAGCGTAAGATAGACCGTTGGACGGCGCGTTTCGGCTGTGCCGAGGCCGCCTGGCCCGCCTTGCCGTCTGACCCGTTTTTCAACGCCAATGCGCCGGAGGATTTGGCGATGGCGGAAGAAATCTTGCAAATCCGCCTCACCCAAGCCATAGACGGTTAAAGACTTAGCAGTAGGGAGAACACCTTGAACGGCATCATCAGCGGCGTTTGCATTGCCATTGTCATCGCCATTGGCGCGGCAGTCTATTTAGACCGCAACGTGCAGGAAACCGTCGACGTCGCCTTCGCTACAACCGGCGTTCGGCTGTGATGATCCGGCGCGTGGCATTGCTCGCCGCTTTGGCACTGGCCGCCTGCGCAGAGACACCAGCCCCAGCCCCAGCCCGAGCCTCGGCGCCGAGCACGACCGCGGCGGCTGGTGCCTCAAGCCCTGCGCCGACACCGTCCAACCTGCCCACTACCGGCCAGGCGGGCACGGAACGCGCCACGTCCACGCTGCAGCAGCAATTGGACCAGGACCGCGCGGATGATCGGCTTGAGGCGATTGATCCCGAAGCACCGCGCGGCGAAATGGGGCCGCCCCGCACCCCCTACGAAATTGGCGGCAATATTCGGCTGCCGACCATGCAGTAAGGAAGCCTCCGCTCAGCGAGGCGCAGCGCATCGCCGAGCAAGCATCCCTGATTGCATCCTCCAGGACGCCAAGCTCTTCCGCTTGGCGTGATGGCACTTCAGAACAGCGTCAAATCGCCTTTGCCGCGCGCAGCGCGGCGATTTCCTCGGCAGTAAAGCCAAACTCGCCCAGAACCTGGTCAGTATGCTCACCGCGTTCCGGGGTTGGGGTGCGCGCGCAGGCAACGCCGGCAATCTGCATCGGCGCCCGCACCAAACTGATTTCGCCAAGGGCGGGATGCGCCACCGGCATCGCCATGCCCAAATGCTTCACCTGCGTATCGGCGAAAACCTGATCCATGGAATAGACTGGGCCGCTTGGCACGCCGGCCTTGTTCAGCCCTTCCACCCAATCGGCGGTGGTTTTTTCAATCAGGCGCGATTGCAGCAGCGCATTGGTCTTGTCGCGATTGGCGTGGCGCGACTTGTCGGTGGCGAAGGCAGGGTCCTTGGCTTCTTCCGTAATGCCCAAGGTGGCCACAATCCGATCCCACATTTGCTGCCCGCCACCGGCCAGGTTCATCAGCCCATCCTTGGTACGGAACAGGCCAGTCGGCGTCGTGGTCGGGTGGTCATTGCCGGCCTGGCCCGGGATATCGCCCTTCATGGTCCAGCGCGTCGCCTGGAAATCCATCATGGCGATCATGGCTTCCAGCAGGCTGGTATGCACCCAGCGGCCCTTGCCCGTGGTTTCACGTTCCAGCAGCGCCACCAGAATGCCGATCGCGGTGTAAAGCCCCGCCGTCAAATCCGCGACGGGGATGCCAGCCCGCACCGGGCCCTGGCCGGGCAGGCCGGTCACGCTCATGATACCGCCCATGCCCTGGGCAATCTGGTCAAAGCCTGGCCGCTTGGCATAGGGCCCATCCTGGCCGAAGCCAGAAATCGAGCCCAGCACAATGCGCGGGTTCACCGCCGATAGTGCGGCGAAATCAATCCCCAAGCGTTCCTTCACATCCGGGCGGTAGTTCTCCACGACAACATCGGCCTTGGCGACCAGGCGGTGGAAGGCCGCCAGCCCTTCGGGCGCCTTCAAATTCAGCGTCATGCCGCGCTTGTTGCGATGGGTGTTCTGGAAATCCGGGCCATGGCGCTCCCCGCCCATGCCCTTGCCCGTATCAACCTCATCGGTCGCTTCCACCTTGATCACATTCGCCCCCCAATCGGCGAGCTGACGCACGCAGGTGGGGCCGGAACGGACGCGCGTCAGGTCAAGCACGGTAAAGCGGGAAAGCGGCATCATGGCGGTGTCTCCGAGAAAATTCGCCGCCTTGTTGGCATTGCCGCCGCCCCCGGGCAAGAGACCGGGTTGACGCGCCAGCGCCGCGCGCTACCCATGCGCATCCCAAAGCCGAGGAACCTTAACATGACCGAAGACCTGCTGCACGAAATCCGCGAAGGCGGCATTGCATGGACCACTTTCAACCGCCCGCAAGCGCGCAATGCCATGACCTTCGCCATGTATGCGCGCTTGGCTGAATTGGCCGATGAGATCAGCGCCGATCCCGCCGTCCGCGTTTGGGTGATTATGGGCGCCGGCGGCAAGGCTTTCGCGTCTGGCACAGATATTTCCCAATTCCGCGAATTCCGCACCGCCGAGGATGCGCTGAATTACGAAGCGCGCATTGATAAGGTGTTGGGCGCGCTCGAGAGCTGCACCAAGCCCGTGATTGCGGCCATTACCGGCGCCTGCACGGGCGGCGGGCTTGGCATTGCCGGCTGCTGCGATATCCGCATTGCCGATAAGGGTGCCCGCTTCGGTCTGCCGATTGCGAAGACGCTTGGCAATATCCTGAATATGCACAATTTCGCGCGCTTCTATGCGCTGGTCGGCCCCGCTGCCGTCACTGAAATGATCATGACCGCGCGGTTGTTTTCCGCCGATGAGGCAAAGCATATCGGGCTGATTTCCGAAATGCTGGAAACACCTGATGATGTGTCGGCGCGTGCCATGGAATTGGCCATCAATATCTCAGGCCTCGCGCCGCTGACGCTCCGCGCCACCAAGGAAGCCATCCGCCGCCTGCGCAAGGCCACCAGCGAGGTTGAGGGTGATGATCTGGTGACCATGTGCTTCACCAGCGCCGATTTCCAGGAAGGCGTTAGCGCCTTCCTGAACAAGCGCGCCCCGCAATTCACCGGGCGTTGAGGGCGCATAACCACCAGCGATAGCGTCATTCAGAGCGTCAGCCGCTCGTCGAAAGTATCGCCGGCGCAAGCGCGGCTGATTTCGCGGCAGGGTGGGATGGGTTGCGGAAACGCAGTTCCCCACCCGGAACCGCATCAGGTGGCGCCAAGCCGAAAAGCTCGGCGCGCGAGGAACAGGCCGCCGCCACCACGCGCCGCGCGGCATGGCCTGCCAGAAAGCGCCGCACGGCACCTTCCAGCGCCAATTCATCGCGCAGGCTTCGCCATTCGGCGCGATCCATATCTTCGATGAAGACCGAAACAATGCCGGGCTTGGCACCCGATAAACGTTCCGCCGCGGCACCCGCCATGCGCGCTGCCACCGCGTCAGAAATGCTATTTTCCTGACCGGCACGCGCCGCCAGCAAAAAGACCGATCCGCCGGCGGGGTCGCCCGTTACAGCCAAATGCGCCTCTGGCCCGAATTGCTGACGGAGCCGCCCTGGAAGGGGATCAGCCTGCGCGCCCGCCAGCACCAGCGGGTCAAGCTTCAGCACTGCGTCGGCGCTGCTATCCTGGCGCTTTTCTGCGGCCAGCATGGCCATGATGCGCCTGTGCAATTCCGCTGCCTTGTCGGGGCCGGAAAGCCCATCCGGCAGCGTCATGCGCAGCACATAACGGCCGGGATGCGCGGCCAGCCAGGTTTGCAATTCGGGATTGACGCTATCCATCAGCGCATACCAATGCCCGCGTTGCACCGGGCGGCCTTCCTCGGCGGAAATCGTCTCGCACACCACTTCCGCGACAGCGCCGCCGCAGCTGATGGTCAGATCATGTGCGCTGCCTTCCGCAAGGCCGGTGAAGCGCACCTCAAAACCCTGGGCGCGATAAAGTGCTGCGCTGCGCAGCAAATGGAACAAGGGGATCAGCGTGGCTTCGCCGGTAAGCCCTTGGGTGATGGCGGCGCGCAGCTTCTCGCGGCGCGCTTCCGGCAAGCCCTTCGCCAGCCGCACCGCTTCCGCCGCAAAGCCAAGCGCGCGGCGTTCCGCGCTGCCCTGCGCGGTGCCGCGCGCCGCGCGTGCGAGGGCGAATTCCAAGGCGTGGCGATGCTGCGTGGCGCGCCCTTGAAAGGCGCTTGCTTGTGCGCGGCGCCCCAAATCTGCAAGGCGCTTTGTCCAAAGATCAGCCCCGACCAGCCGCAGAAAATCCGGCATCGCCTTGGGATCGGCAGGGGTTTCGGCAAGCGGCATAGCAGGACCCTTTGGAGCGCAAGGCCTAAATCCTGGCCTCACGCGGAAACGCGTTAACAAAGCCAAGTCAACCTCAATTTGCACCAGCGCATCCGCGCTGTTTTCGGTCTTTATGCCGAGGGCCACAGATATCCCGCCGCCCCCAGGTTGCGTCAAGCAGATAACGTCACTGCAAGGCAATTTGCCTCAGCACCATGGCTTCGGTCAGCACTTCGGGCAGGATCACTGCTTCTCCGCCACCCGGCGGCCAGAACAGATATAGTGGCACGCCTTCCCGCCCATGACTGCGGAGCAGCGCCGTGATGGCGGGATCGCCGCGAGTCCAATCTGCTTTCAGATAGACAATGCCGCGCGCCGCCATGGCCGCCTGCACCGCGTCGCGCCTGAGCGCGATGCGTTCATTCACCTGGCAGGTGATGCACCAGGCAGCGGTGACATTCAGGAAAACGCCCTTGCCTTGGGCGCGCAGCGCCTCGACCCGCGCAGGGCTCCAGCTTTCGGCAGTGTCGCTGGCGGCGGGGGGAGGGGGGGCCGCGGTCAGGCCAAAGGGCAGCGCCAGCAGCAGGGCAAGCGCGGCCAAAACCGGGCCAAGCCCGCGCCGGCCTTCGCCTTGCGCCCTGCCAAAGACCCAGGCGGCAAGGCCAAGCCCAAGCCCGCCCGCCAGCGCCAGCGCCACGCCCGCCCAGCCGCTTTGCGCCCAAAGCACCCAAACCAGCCAAAGCGCCGCACCATACATGGGCCAGGCCATGATGCGCCGGAGCTTTTCCATCCAGGGGCCGGGCCGGGGCAGCAGTCGCGTCAGGCCGGGGGCCAGCGCCAGGATCAGCGTCGGCGCCGCGAGCCCAAGGCCGAGCGCCGCAAACACCGCAAGGGTTGCCGGCGCCGGCATGACCAAAGCCGCACCAATCGCCGCCGCCATGAAGGGCGCCGTGCAGGGGCTTGCCACCAACACCGCCAGCGCACCGGTCGCAAAACTGCCCAAGAATCCGCCGCGCGCCGCAATATGCCCGCCCGCGCCAATCGGCCCGCCCAGCGCGAAAACGCCTGATAGGTTCAGCCCTACCGCCAGCATCAGCCAGGCAATCGCCAGCACAAAAACCGGCGAGGTGAATTGAAACCCCCAGCCAAGCGCCATCCCCGCGCCCCGCAGGGCCAGCAAAAGCCCGGCAAGGGCTGTGAAGCTCACCACCGCGCCGGCGGTATAGGCGGCTGCCTCCAGCCGCACCGCGCCACGCGCCGCCCCGCCCAGCCGTGCCAAGGCCATGGCCTTCATGGCGAGCACCGGGAAGACGCAGGGCATCAGGTTCAGGATCACGCCGCCGATCAGGGCAAAAATCAGCGCCTGCCACAGCGGCAGGAAGGCCGCGCCCGTCAATAACGGGGCCGCGATGTCGTAGCCGAGGCGCCGCCCGCCCTGGTCGGTCAGCAGCAATACCCCTTCAAGCGTGGCGAGGTTCTCCGGACGGTCGGCCCGCTTCAGCGTCAGTTCCAGCCAATCCGCGCCATGGCTGAGGCGTTGCGGCGCGGCATGATCCAAAAGCCCGGAGGCGCCAGGGATGAACAGTGCTTCCTTCAGGCTTTCGCGCCCCAGGCCGGGGCCAATCAGCCGCAGCCGCAAAGCATCGCCCTGAATGGTCGCACTGGCCTGCCAGGGTGAAGGCCGCGGCAGGGCAGCGGCGGCGAAAAGCGGCGTCAAATCGGGGTTCGTCTGGGCTTCAGCGACAACCGGCAGATCCAGCCGAAAACTGCCTTCTTCCGGAATGCAGACATCATCGCAGACAAGCCAGGTCGCCTCGGCCGAGATGCTGAAGACCTCACCGGCGCGCAGGCTGGCGGGCGGGGTGATCTGCATGGGCAGCATGACTTCGCCGTAATAGCCAAAACTCATCAGCGGGCCGAAGGGGATCGCCTGAGGGGTAGGCCAGGCGATGGGGCCCGCGGTGCTGCCCTCCGGCAATGTCAGGCTGATCTCCGTGGGCGCGCCGGCATCCCCGGCATGGCGCCAATAGCTATGCCAGCGCGGCGCGAGGCGGATGCGCAGCCCAAGCTGAAACGCCTGCCCCGGTGCGATGGCTAGATGATCCGCAACCAGTGTCACCCGCGCGCGCGGCGATTCCTGCGCGGCGCTTTCCAGCGCCTGCGCCGGCAGCCAGGGCAGGATCAGTAGGGCGAACAGGGCAATCAGGGCGCGCATGCCCCATAAAGGGGCGCGAAAGCGCCCTGGTGCAAGCCCGGAAATGTCACTAACGTCACGTTGTTAGTAAAGCGTTAATCTTTACCGGTGAGGCTAAACCATGCGCAAAATCCTCCTGGCTTGTTTTCTGCTGTTCTCCTTGCCGCTGGCGGCGCAGGAACCGCCGCAATGCACCGAAGCCCGTGAAGGGCAATTGGCCTGCATGGCGGGCAAGCAATGCGCCTGCCGCTTCATTCCCGGCGGCAGCATGACCGGGCGGCCGGATCGCTTCGCCTGGGATTGCGGCATTAATCGCCCGAATTGCCCGCCTGACCCCAACATCGTGCAGCAGCCGGGCTACGCGCCACCCATCGGCGGCGTTTATGTCAATCCGCCCAATTATCCGCATACCCCAGGCCCCATTCCGCCGCGACCAGGTCCGCGCTGAGCGCTGAAAGGCCTGCCGCTTGATTGCGAAGGCGGCTGGCGTCACATGGGTAAGTATATCTGGATAATCTTTCCCGCCCATGCTCCCCGAATTGCCCGTTACCGAAGCGCTGCCGGCGCTGCGCGCTGCCCTTAGCAACGCGTCCAACGCCGTGCTGATCGCGCCGCCGGGTGCGGGCAAGACAACTATTGTGCCGCTCGCGCTGATGGAAGAAGCCTGGGCCGCTGAAGGGCGCATCCTGGTGTTGGAACCGCGCCGCGTTGCTGCCCGTGCTGCCGCGCGCCGCATGGCGTCCCTGCTTGGGGAGGACCAGCCGGGCGGCACCATTGGGCTTTCCACGCGCCTTGATCGGCAATTCTCTGACCGCACGCGGGTTGAGGTGGTGACCGAAGGCCTGCTGGTGCGGCGCCTGCAAACCGATCCCGGGCTTGAAGGTGTGGCCGCGATTTTCTTCGATGAAGCGCATGAACGCAATCTGGACACTGACTTGGCGCTGGCGCTGGCGCTTGATCTGCAACGCGCTCTCCGCCCTGAACTACGCCTGCTGGCCATGTCCGCCACTTTGGATGGCGCGAGCTTCGCTGGGCTGATGTCGGAAGGGGGCCGCCCCGCGCCAGTGATTGAAAGCCTGGGCCGCGCCTTTCCGGTGGAGCTTCGCCACCGTGCGCGGGATTTGCGCGACCCGCGCGATTTGCCCGAAGCCATGGCAAGCGCAATCCGTGAGGCGCTAATCGCGCATCCCGGCGATGTGCTTGCCTTCCTGCCGGGCTGGGGAGAGATTCGCCGTACCGCCGAAAGGCTTGGCGGCATTGATGCGCTGGTGTTGCCCTTGCACGGCGAATTGCCGCCGGCAGAACAGGACCGCGCGCTGAACCCCGCGCCTGATGGTCAGCGCAAGGTGGTGCTGGCGACCTCCATCGCTGAAACATCGCTGACCGTGCCTGGTGTGCGGATTGTGGTGGATGGCGGCTATCGCCGCGCACCGCGGCTTGATACCGCAAGCGGGCTTTCGCGCCTTGTGACTTTGCGCATCGGCAAGGCCGCCGCTGAACAGCGCGCGGGCCGCGCGGGGCGCATGGCCCCGGGGGTCGCGATAAGACTTTGGACGGAAGCGCTGCATCGCGGCCTGCCGCAGGCGGATCGGCCCGAAATCCTGGAAGCGGAGCTTTCCGGCCTCGCGCTGGATTGCGCCGCCTGGGGGGCGGAGCCAAGCGCGCTCGCCTTTCTGGATGCGCCGCCTGCCGGGACAATGGCCGCTGCGCGTGGCCTGCTGCGCGATCTGGATGCTTTGGATGAGGCCGGCCGCATCACGGAAACGGGACGGCGCATGGCGCGGATGGGCACGCATCCAAGGCTTGCCCGCATGATGCTCGCGGCAGAAGGCAGTGCTGAGAAGGCACTGGCGGCGGAGCTTGCCGCGCTTCTGGAAGAACGCGACCCTTTGCGCGGGCGGGAAGCCCCGGCGGATATTGGCTTGCGCCTTGATTTGCTGGCGGGCGGTGATCACGCGGCGGCGGATCGTGGCGCGGTGCAGCGCATTCGCCGCGCTGCCAGCCTGCATCGGCGCCGACTTGGCATTGGCAATGGTGTTGTCGCTGAAGGCGATGCCGGCGCCTTACTTGCGGCGGGCTTCCCGGACCGCATCGCAGCGAAGCGCGGCGCCATGGATGGCGCCTTTCGCCTGGCTTCTGGCCAAGGTGCACGCATCACGGGTGTTGATCCTTTGGCCAAGGCGGCCTTGTTGGCTGTGGCTGACCTTGAAATCGCGGGGACCGAGGCGCGCATCCGCATGGCGGCACCCATCGACCGCGCGGTGCTGGAAGCCCGCTTTCCCGAAAGGCTCCGCCGCGAAGAAGGCGCGGCCTTTGATGCGCGCAGTGGTGCGGTACTGGCGCGCCGGCGGCTCTGCTTCGGCCCCCTGGTCTTGGAAGAATCTCCCCTGCCGCAAGCGGACCCTGCTGCCATGGCTGCGGCGCTCACTGAAGCCGTGGCGTCACGTGGCTTGCGAGACCTGCCCTGGGATGAAGTGGCGCGGCAAACCCGCGCGCGGATTGGCTGGATGCGGCAGGTGGAAGGCGATGCCTGGCCTGATTTGGCAGATGAGGCGCTGATCGCCTCAGCCCAGGAATGGCTGGCGCCGCATCTCTCGGGCCTGACGCGGTTGCAGGAATTGGCGGGGCTTGATCTTTCACAGATCCTGCTTGGCCTTTTGCCATGGGAAGCGCGCCGCAGCCTGGATCAGGCCCTGCCTGCGCGGCTGGCACTCCCCGCTGGGCGGAATGCCGCGATTGATTACGCGCGAGAAGTGCCAACGCTTGAAGCCCGCGCGCAGCATCTATTTGGCCTGCCGGGGCTGCCCTTGCTCGCTTCCGGGCGGGTGACGCTGCAAGTGGCGCTGCTATCCCCCGCCGGGCGGCCCATTGCCATCACCGGTGATCTGGCAGCGTTTTGGGCGGGAAGCTGGGCCGAGGTGCGTAAGGAAATGCGCGGGCGCTATCCGAAACATGCCTGGCCAGAAAATCCAGCCACGACTTAAGGTTGAAGCGCGCCGCAATCCGGCGCATTTAGCGGCAATCATGCAATCACCTACGCCCCAGCTTTCGCGTCGCCTTGCCTTGCTACTGCCCGCTGCCCTGGCCGCCTGCGGCCCGGCCATTGCGCAGCGTGGCCTGCCGGATTTCGCCGATCTTGCGCAAAGCGTGCTGCCCGCCGTGGTCAGCATCCAGGTCACGACGCGCGACAGCATGGCGCCCGAATGGCGCGGCCAATCGCGGGACCGCCCGCAGCGTGAACAGGCGCGGCGCAGTGGGCGACCCGTCCTCCAGGGCGCGGGTTCCGGTTTCATCATTGAACCTTCGGGCATTATCGTCACCAACGCGCATGTCATCGGCGATGCCGCGACAGTGCTGGTGGGCTTGCAAAATGGGTCAGAATATCCCGCCACCATCATCGGTGTTGATGAATTAACCGATATCGCGCTGCTGAAGATTGAACCGACTGCGCCATTGGTTGCGGTATCGCTTGGCCATTCGCGCCAGATGCGCGTTGGGCAATGGGTGATGGCAGCGGGCAATCCCTTCGGGCTTGGCGGGTCAGTCTCGTCGGGCATCATCTCGGCCATTGGGCGCGATATTCGCCTGGGCCCCTATGATGATTTCATCCAGACCGATGCGCCGATCAACCCGGGCAATTCCGGCGGGCCACTGTTCAACATGGCGGGTGAGGTGATTGGCATCACGACGCTGATCTTCTCCCCAAGCGGTGCCTCAGCCGGGATTGGCTTCGCCGTGCCATCCGATCTGGCGCGGCCGGTAGTTGAACAATTGCTGCGCGGCGGGCGGGTTGAACGCGGCTGGCTTGGCGTGGCGGTGGGCGATGTGGAAACCCCGCCAGGGCGCCCGCCACGCGGCGGCGCTCAAGTATTGGGCGTTGAGCGCGGTAGCCCTGCCGCCCGTTCGGGGCTACGCCAGGGGGATGTGATTACCGCGCTGGATGGTGCGCGCATCAGCAATAATCGTGAATTGGTGCGCGGCATTTCCGCCATCGTGCCGGGGCAGAATGCGCGGCTTTCCCTGATGCGGGAAGGGCGCGTGATGGAAATTACCGTGCAAGTGGGGCGTCGGCCGAGCCCGAGCTGAGTGTTTGCTTTGAATAATCCAGCGAAGGGGCGTAGCGTTCCGGCGCCGAGGAGTCTGGTCTGTTTCTGGAGTTAGCCTGTCATGCAAATCCTGCTTGTTGAGGATGATGCCGAGGTCGCCCGTTTTGTGAAAAAGGGCCTGCAAGAGGCCGGGCATATTGTCGAACATGTCGGCAATGGGCGCGATGGGCTTTTCATGGCCGCGTCCGAGCCCTTCGACCTGTTGATCCTGGACCGCATGCTGCCAGGCGGGGTGGATGGGCTCAGGATCGTGGAGACCTTGCGCAGCCAGGACAACAAGACCCCAGTTTTATTCCTGACGGCGCTTGGCTCAGTTGATGAACGGGTGAAGGGGCTGAAGGCCGGCGGGGATGACTATCTGGTCAAGCCCTTCGCCTTTGCCGAATTGCTGGCACGCATCGAAGCGCTCGCGCGGCGGCCCGCCATGGAGGTACCGGCAACCAAGCTTGCCGTGGCGGATCTTGAAATTGATCTGCTGTCGCGCACCGTCACGCGCGCGGGTCGCCGGCTTGAAGTGCAACCGCGCGAATTCCGCCTGCTGGAACATCTGATGCGCCATGCGGGCCAGGTGGTCACCCGCACCATGCTGCTGGAAAAGGTGTGGGATTATCACTTTGATCCGCAGACCAATGTGATTGATGTTCATGTCTCTCGCCTGCGGCAGAAGGTGGATAAGGGCTTTGATGTGCCGCTGATCCATACCGTGCGCAATGCGGGCTATATGATCCGCGCCGAAGCCTGATGCCTGATGGCCGCGCAGCCTGAAGAAGCTGGCGGCTGGCGCGATATTGGCGCCTATCTGAAAAGTGCCGGCTTTCGCTTTGCCGCACTTTTTGCCGTGCTGTTTCTTGCAGCGATTTTAGGGTTTGCGCTCATGCTCTGGTGGGGCACAGCGGGCACGCTGTCGCGCCAGATAGATGATGCGATCCGCGCCGATGCGATTGGCTTGCAGGAAGCTTGGCGCAGCGGCGGCGTGGCAGCAGCGATGGAGGCGATTGGCGAAAGATTGGCCGTGGATATTGATGATCACGCCATCTATCTGTTGATGGATGAGGCGGGAAACCGCCTAGCCGGTAATCTGGATCGCTGGCCGTCGGCAGCAGAGATACCTGGTTCATGGTCTGCCGATATGGTGCGCCGCGATGGTGTCGCGGTGCCAGCGCGTTTGCATCGCGTACCGCTGGATCGGGGCCATAGGTTGTTGGTGGGGCGCGATGCGACGGATCGTGAAAACCTCCGTACCCTGCTGTCTGAAGCGCTGTTATGGTCCTTTGCTGTTGCCGTTGCCTTTGCGCTGGCGGGGGCGGCGGCACTGCGTCGCGCGCTGGCGGATCGGCTGCGCGCGGCTTCCGCCACCGCAGGCGCCATTGCCGCGGGGGATCTTTCCCGCCGTGTGCCGCTTTCCGCCCAGCGCGATGAATTCGACCAATTGGGCGCCAGCATGAATGCCATGCTGGATCGCATTGATCAGTTGATGATGGGCATCAAGGGTGTTTCCGATTCCATCGCGCATGATTTGCGCACACCCATCGCGCGCGCGCGCATGCGGCTTGAAAATGCCCTGCTGCGCGCCCCGGATGAGGAAAGCCTGCGTGCCGCGATGGAAACTACCGTGGCTGACCTGGATGGTATCAGCCGCGTCTTTCAAGCCCTGCTCCGAATTGCGGAGGCTGAGGCCGGCGCACGCCGCGCGGCCTTCGCGCGCTTCGATCTGGCGGCTGTGCTGACCGATGCGGCGGAAGTCTATGGCGCGCTTGCCGAAGAACGCGGCCAGCAACTGCAAACCTCCTGGCCGGAAAAGCTGGAGATGGTGGGGGATCGCGACATGCTGTTGCAAGCCATCGCCAATCTTCTGGACAACGCCGTGAAATTCACCCCTGAAGGCGGCACCATTCGCCTGACCGCCAGCGCGCCGGCCCGCGGCAAGCGCGACATCAGCGTAAGCGACGAAGGTCCGGGCTTGGCCCCCATGGACCGCGCCCGGGCGGGAGAGCGTTTCTTCCGTGCCGATCCATCCCGCGCCCTGCCGGGTTCGGGGCTTGGGCTTTCCTTGGTCAAGGCTGTCGCGGTGCTCCATGGCGGGGAATTGCAGCTAGGGGACGCAAAGCCAGGTGCCGAAAGGCCGGGGCTGGAGGCGCGGCTCACGCTCAGTTCCCGCGCATGACGCGGGCTTCATGAGGCCGAAACGCCCCGGCAGGGCGGGGCCGCTTATGACCAACGCATGCCCTGGGTATGCGCCCTATTGCTGTTGGTATCCTTCGCTGCCCGGGCGCAGCCGGCCGCGCCGCGCCTTCTTTCCGATTCCCCCGAATATTGCGCCGAACTTGCGGGCCGCTTTGCCGCACTCGGTGCGGAAGCGCCCGTGCATTTGCGCGTTCTGGCAGATGAGGGGCGGCAACTCTGCGTCGAGGGGCAGACCCGCAGCGGCATCGCCAAGCTGCGCCGCGCCTTGAAGGAAGCGCAGCGCGGGGACTAGGCACTATTGCGTGTCCGGTTCACATTCGCTTACCGGACACGCACTAAATCCTTGTTCAGTCGCATTTTCCGAGTCGCCAAGTGATTCCACTTGGCTTGAAAATGCTTGGTTTGATCGCATTTCCCGAGCCGCCAAGTGATTCCACTTGGCTTGAAAATGCTCGGGCAAATCCAATCGCCCCATGGACGTCGTCGCGCGGTGATGGTTCTTTGCGCGGATGGATTTGCCGCTTTCCCCCCGCATCCGCGCCACTGGCGCCCCGCCCATTCCGGCCGTGCGCGGCTGGGCCGCCCGCTACCAGGGGGGCGCTGGGCCGGTGCTCGATCTGACCCAGGCAGTGCCGGGCTATCCGCCGCATCCTGAATTGCTCGCGCGGCTGGCCGCTGCGGCGAGGGATGCCAAATCCGCCGGCTATGGACCGATTGAAGGCGAAGGCGCTTTGCGAGAGGCCCTCGCCGCCGATATGGCGCGCGCCTATGAAGCGCAGATCGGGGCCGCCGATATCGCCATCACCGCCGGCGGCAATCTGGCTTTTACACTCGCCATGATGACGCTGGCCGGCACTGGTGATGCGGTGATGCTGCCCGCGCCGTGGTATTTCAACCACCGCATGGCCCTGGAAGCGCTTGGCATTCCCTGCCGCGTTTTGCCCTGCCGGGCAGAGGATGGCTTCCTGCCCGACCCGGGGCTGGCGGCGACGCTGATGCAAGGCGTGCGCGCCGTGGTTTTGGTCACGCCGAATAACCCGACCGGCGCTACTTATTCACCCGACCTCATCGCGCAATTCGCGAAGCTGTGCCGCGATCACAGCGCCTGGCTGGTGCTCGATGAAACCTATCGGGACTTCATCCCGGAAGCTGCCGGCGCGCCGCATGGGCTGTTCCAGGATGCAGCGTGGCGCGACCATGTCGTGCATCTCTATTCATTCTCGAAAGCCTATTGCGTGCCGGGCCATCGCGTGGGCGCCATTGCGGCGGGGCAGGGCTTTCAGCGCGAATTGGCGAAAGCGATTGATACGGTGCAAATTTGCCCACCGCGCGCACCACAAATCGCGCTGGCTTGGGGCGTGGAAGCCCTGCGTGATTGGCGTGCTGGCAATCGCACCATCATGGCCGCGCGGGCCGAGGTTTTCCGCAGCGCAATGGCGCCACTGAATGCCTGGCGCATTGACGCGCTCGGCACTTATTTCGCGTATTTGCGGCTGCCTGATGGTGCGGGGGATTCTGAAGCAACCGCCGAGGCGCTTGCCGTTGAACGTGGCCTGCTTGGGCTGCCGGGCAGCTTCTTCGGTCCCGGCCAGGAACGGCATTTGCGCCTGGCCTTTGCCAATGCCGAAGAAGCCGTGATTGCCGCCGTGCCGGGAAGGCTTGCGTGAAGCTTCAGACTAGGCGGATCGTTTGAGTATTCCGCACGCTCAACAAGGTAAAAATGCCGCCAGGCTGGCAGGGTTCCATCGCCTCCACGGTTACATCTTCCGGGTTCAGCAAATCGCGCAGCGCGAAATCCGGGTGCCAGCCCAGCCGGCGTGACAGCGGCGCCATGGCGCGTTCAATCCACCAGCGCGGGCCGCCTTCTGCTGCGAAGTGATTGACGAAAAGCAGATGCCCGCCCGGGCGCACCACGCGCGACATTTCCGCATAAAGCCGGCGCGCATCGGGCACGACACTCGCGGTGAACATGGCAACGGCAATATCGAAGGACCCATCTTCGAAAGCCATTTCTTCCGCGTTCATTTCAACCAGGCCACGCACATGGGAAAGCTTGTCTTCTGCCACGCGTTCATGGGCCTTGGCCAACATCTCACGCGACAGGTCAATGCCAACCACTTGCAAATCGCGCCGATACAGCGGCAGCGCCAGGCCAGTACCAACACCCACTTCCAAAACGCGCGGCCCAGCGAGGCGATTGACGGTTTCCACCGCGCGGCGACGCCCAAAGGCGGAAACGCCGCCAAATACTAGATCATAAACCCCCGCCCAACGGCGATAGGCTTCGCGAACGCTGTCAGCGTCCAGCGCCTCACGCGCGTGGCCGCGTTCTTCGGCGCCCTTGGCCAGACCGATATTTGCCATTGGTATGGTGATTCCCTGAGCCGCCAGTTAAGGGCGGGATGAACACCTGAAATAAGGTCCCGTCAATCTTTTTGCTGGGTTTGGGCGAAAGCGATGCTAGTTGACATCAAATATGTCAATATTTCTTGCCCCTGCCCGAAACCGCCACCACCAGGCCACTCACCGCAATCACGCCAATGCCAAGCAGGGTAACGGCATCCGGCGCATCGCCAAAGACCAGCACCCCGGCCACCACCGCCCAGATCATTTGCGTATAGGAAAGCGGCGCGAGCAGGCTGGCCGGCGCGCGGGCGAAGGCCAGCACCAAAAGCCCATGGGATGCACCACCAAGCAGCCCAAGCAGCACCAAAGCCACCCAATCAAGCGCACTCGGCCAGACCCAAACAAAGGGTAGCGAGGCCGATGTCAGAAGCGTAGCCGCAAAAGATGTATGCAGGATGGTCGTTCGGGTATCGTCCAAAGTGGCAAGTTTACGGGTCAGGATCTGATAGACAGCGAAAAGCGCGGCAGCACCGAGCGGCAGCAGCATGGCCCAATGCGTGGGTTCTCCGGCGAATAGGAAAGGCGGGCGCAGCAGGATCACCACGCCGGCAAAGCCAAGCCCCATGCCAAACCAGCGCCAGGGGCCGATTTTTTCCCCAAGCCAAAATGCCGCCAGCGCCAGGGTGAAAAGCGGGGACGCAAAGCCGACCGCGGTCGCATCCGCGAGCGGGATATGCACAAGGGCGGAGGAGAACATGAAATTGCACGCCGCCAGCAGCAGGCTGCGAATGGTTTGCAGCCCAGGCGCGCGGGATCGCCAAGGAAGGCTGCCCGTAATCACCCGCATCGCGATGGTGACGGCGATGAAGCTGAACAGAAAGCGCGCCCACATCAGCTGCGGCACCGCGAAACTGAGCGTCAACAGCTTCAGCAGCGTATCCATGGCGACAAAGAGCGCCAGCGCCAAAAGCTGCAACAGGACGCCGGCAAGGACAGTATTCATGGCTGCCCTGTAGCCCGGTTGCTCACATAAAAAAACGGGATGACTGCAAGGCAGTCACCCCGTCTTGCGTATATATGGGAAGCTTCAGGCCGCGTCTTCGCGGCGTTCCTTCTCGCGCGGCTTCACATAGGCAATGGCGGCATGTTCCGCGCAATAGGGCTTGCCGGACATGGGGTCACCTTCACAGAAGCGGAATTCCGAAGTGCCGGGCTCGCCAATCGGCCAGCAACAGCTCCGCGACCCGCCAAGACGTGGGCGCGGTGGGGCCGGGTTGCGTATGGCGGCTGGGGGAGGTGCCACCAGCACCACCGGCGCGGCTTGGGGCGGCGGGGCCTGCGGGCGCATGACCGGCGCGCTTGGCATTGGCCGGGCCACAGGCGCCTGACGGGGTGGGCGCGGGCTTGGCGTGGTACGCCTTTCCTGCGGGTCACGCCGGATTGGGCTTGGTCGCGAAGACAGGTTCAGCCGATGCGCCTTGCCCACCACGGCATTTTTTGAAATCCCCATGCGCCGACCAATTTCCGCCGTCGAAAGCCCTTCGGCCCAGAAGGCGCGCAGCCGCTCAATCGCTTCTTGCGTCCAATCCATGAAGGAACTCCCTTTGATCACTCCGACACAACATACGGTAGGGAAAAGGGACTGGACACACAAGTTCTATGAAGCGCCACGCCAAAGAAATCTGTGGAAAACCCCCGATTCGCCCTTGTCAGTAGAGTTTCAGGGGGCTCCGATGGGGCATGCAGACAGGCTTTTCAGGTGCGACTCGGCGGCTTTCCCGTGACTAGGGGCGCGCAGAGGCTGCGCCACATCCTTGCCCTTGCAGCGCCAACCAGCTTGCTGGCGGCAACGCAGGTTGTCGCGCAATTGATCGAGCCCTGGCTTGCGGCACGGCAGGGCCAGGCGGCTTTGGCGGGCTGGGCGGTAGTGCTGCCTTTCACGCTGCTGCTTTCCCAAATGTCGGCTGGTGCCATGGGGGGCGGTGTGGTTTCCGCCATTGCCCGTGCGCTGGGGGGCGGGAAGCGGGATGAAGCAGCGGCGCTGGCGGCCCATGCGCTGATCATCGCCTGCGCGGGTGCGGCGCTTTTCGCCCTGCCTTTTCTGCTGTTTCCACGCACGATCCTGGGCCTGATTGGCGGCGCGGGGGCGGCCGAAGCCGGCGGCGCCTATGCCGCCTGGACCTTCGGTGCCGGCGCGCTGCCGGCCTGGATGGCCAATACCTTGGCGTCCATTCTGCGCGGTGGCGGGCGGCATGCCCTGGCGGCGCGGGGCGTGGTGGGCGGGTGGCTGATCTTCCCGCCGCTCGCTTGGCTGTTCATGGAACCTTTGGGCTTGGCGCTGCCTGGTGCCGGCATGGCCTTCGCGCTCAGCATGACTGCTTCCGCGCTGATCATGGCCTTTGTGGTGCTGCGCGGCGGCGCTGGGTTTGTGCCGGATTTTCGCGCCCCCCTTCGCCGGGCGCTGTTTGGGCGCATCCTGGCGGTGGGGCTAATTGCCTGCGTGATGGCGACGCTGGCCAATCTGGCCACCATTCTGGTCACGGCGCGCATCGCCGCTTTCGGCCCGGCGGCCATTGCGGCCTATGGCATCTCAGCGCGCATGGAATTCCTGATGATCCCGCTGGCTTTTGGCATAGGATCGGCGCTCACGGCCCTGGTCGGGCGCGCGGTTGGCGCGGGGGATTGGGATGAGGCGCGGCGCATCGCCTGGACAGGTGGCGCTTTGGCCTTTGCGGTGACGGGTGTCATCGGCTTTGGCATCGCCCTTTTCCCCGCCCAAGTGGCGGCGGCCTTTGCCAGTGACGCAGCGGTGGCGGCAATTGCGACCGAGGCGCTGGCGATCATCGGCTGGGCCTTGCCTGGTTTCGGCCTGGGCATGGCGCTGTATTTTGCTGCCATGGGGGCAGGGCGGATGCGCTGGCCTGTGTTGGCGGCAGTCACGCGTGTGGCGCTTGCCGTGCTGGGGGGCGCTTTGCTGATGGATATGGCGGGGCTTGGCCTGACGGGGCAATTCATTGCCGTGGCGCTTGGCATCACCGCTTATGGGCTGATTTGCGCGCTCGCCGTGCGGCCAGGGGTTTGGCCGGGGCGCTGAAACAGCCTTTCACAGCAAGGCACTAGCGCCCCACCCCTTCACGCGCGGGGCGCTGCGCGCTACCTCTCCGCACTTCGAAAACGCGGACCCGATGGGCGAAACATGACCAGCAGCAATGATATCCGTGCGACCTTCCTGGATTACTTCCGTCGCAATGGCCATGAGGTCGTGGAAAGCAGCCCGCTGGTGCCGCGCAATGATCCCACGCTGATGTTCGCCAATTCCGGCATGGTGCAGTTCAAGAATGTCTTCACCGGCCAGGAAAAGCGCCCCTATTCCCGTGCCACCTCGGCGCAGAAATCCGTCCGCGCCGGGGGCAAGCATAATGATTTGGATAATGTCGGCTATACCGCGCGGCATCACACGTTTTTCGAAATGCTCGGCAATTTCTCCTTCGGGGATTACTTCAAGGACCAGGCCATCCCCTATGCCTGGGAATTGCTGACCAAGGATTTCGCGCTGCCCAAGGACCGGCTGCTGGTCACGGTTTATTCCGAGGATGAGGACGCTGCCGACATCTGGAAAAAGGTCGCCGGGATTGGCGATGATCGCATCATCCGCATCCCGACTTCCGACAATTTCTGGCGCATGGGCGATACCGGTCCCTGCGGCCCCTGTTCCGAGATTTTTTTCGACCATGGCGACAAGATTTTCGGCGGCCCACCTGGTAGCGACGATCAGGATGGTGATCGCTTCATCGAAATCTGGAACCTGGTTTTCATGCAGTTCCTGGAAGAACCCGCCGGCACGCGCAACCCGCTGCCGCGGCCTTCCATTGATACCGGTATGGGGCTTGAACGCTTCGCCGCCATTCTGCAAGGCAAGCACGACAATTACGACACGGACACGCTGCGCGCGATTATCCTAGCCAGTGCGGAGGCCACCAGCCAAGACCCGGATGGGCCGTTCCGGTCCAGCCACCGCGTGGTGGCAGACCATTTGCGCGCCGGCGCCTTTCTGCTTGCCGATGGCGTGCTGCCTTCCAATGAAGGCCGCGGCTATGTGCTGCGCCGCATCCTGCGCCGCGCCATGCGGCACGC
>CAIYMY010000094.1 GCA_903927465.1 uncultured Rhodospirillales bacterium
GCCTTCCGCGAAAAAAGAGCGCCCGTTTTTCACGGGCGCTGAATACAGCCTGATAGTTGCACGCCCCCGGTACAGGCCGGGGGCGTTTTGATTCAGGCTTCCCCGTAATGAATACGGCGATAGGGGCGGGACACCACCGTATCATCCGTATGCACATCCCAAAGGCTGGCGCTATTGCCGCTTTGGTGGGTCTCAAACATCGCGCCCATTTGGCCGAGCGCACTCACGGTCTGGCCGCGCACGCCAAAGCCATTGGCCACACCCGCCAAATCGCCGCGGCCATGAATGACAATGCCGGCATCAATATTACCAGCGCGGAATTTGTGAATCTCCGCGCCATAGCCGCCATCATTGATGATCGCCATCAGAAATTTGGTGCCATGCCGGCGTGCGGTTTCCAATTCCTGGATATGCATCAGCAAGCTGCCATCGCCTTCAATCAGCAGCACCTTGCCATCCTTGCGCGCGGCAGCGACACCAATCGCCGCCGGCAGGCCATTGCCGATGGCGCCGAAATCGCTCACCACATGATAACGCTCGGCAGCGCGGCCCTTCAGATAGGTCATGGCAAAGCCAAGGTAATGGCCTCCGCCGATCACCACATCCCAATCCTTCGGCACCACCGCATCCAATTCCATGATCGCCTTGCGCGGATCAACCGTGCCCGGCGCGATGGTGAATTCCTTGCGGTCCGGCACATCAGCTGCAATCAGCGCGGCCAGCTCTTCACTGCGGAAGCGCTTGCCGCCTGCACCATGGCGCTTGATTGCGGCGGTGATGGCTTCCGCCGCCGCCTTGGCATCGGCGCGGATATGCAAATCCGCCGTGCGCAGCCCCTGCCATAGCCCACGCGGGCCGATATCAATCTGCACCGTCTGCGCACCTGGATAAAGGTAGCCGCTTTCCGTCGTATAGGCGCCAAGCCCAACGCCAAGCCCGATCACCAGATCGGCTTCCGCAAAGCGTTCGCGCGAGAAATCGCTGGCATAGGCGCCGGAGATATCCATGGCGAAGCGATTGCCGGTAAACAGCCCCTTGGCTTGCAAGGATGTCGTCAGCAACGCGCCCATGGCTTCTGCCATTTCCTCAATCGCCTCACGCGCCTGGGACAGCTTCGCCCCGCGGCCTGCGATGATGATTGGCTTTTCGGAAGCGGCGATCATCTCGACCAGTTTTTCGACCATCAGCGGATCGGGCTGCGGGCGCTGCGCCGCGGGCAGATAATCAGCCGATGGGATATAATCCACCATATGCGGATAGGCCTGCTTTTGCAGGTCCATCGGAATGCTGATCACGACCGGCCGGCGTTCCAGTGCCGCGAAATGGAAGGCTTCGCGCACATTTTCCAAGGCGCGATCCATGGTTTTCACCGAGATATGATGGGCACCCGTCGCTTGCGTCAGCGGCGCCATATCAATCTGCTGGATGTAATAGGGCGCGGCGATGGGCGAATCGCCCGCAAACACCACCATCGGCGTATTGGCCCGCGCGGCAATGGCAAGCCCGGTCATGATTTGCGTGAAGCCCGGCCCGCAGGTGGTGGAAGCGACACCAACCTTGCCGGTGGCCCGTGCATAGGCATCAGCCATGGCAACAGCGCAATGTTCATGCCGGGCGTGGATGACATTCATCCCCGGCTGGCGCTGCATTGCCTCGGTCCAATACATATTCGCATCACCCATCAGGGTGAAAAGCGTATCGCAGCCTTCTTGCGTGAAGACGGTTGCCAGAACATCAGAAAGCTTGGGCGCTGCCATGGTTAGTTTTTCCCTTTACCGAAAAGACTGCTGATCCAGGATAGAAAGGCCCGCCAGAGCAGGCCGAAAGCATTAATCTCCGCCGCCGGCGCCGGTGGCGGCGGGGCAGGGGGCGCGGCTGGTGCCGCCCCCATTGAAGGCGCATCCGCGCCAGTGTCCGAAGCTGCGGGTGTGGCTGCCGGCGCGGCAGCCATGGCGCGGTTCGCCATATTATTCGCAAATTCCACTAAAAGGGCGCGCGCCACGTGCACGCCGCCGGCATTGGCGAAGGTCTCCAAAGGCCCGGTCACGGTGAAGCTGCCATTGACCGTCAGCCTGGTGCTATCCCCTTCCGCCGCTGCTAGCACTTCCCCAGTCGCCAGCGCCCGCGATGCGCCGCGCTGGTCAATGCCGCGGCCTTCAATGCTGCAGCGATGCGCATCATGATCGTAATCAAGCTTAGCTTCACCGCGAAAGGCAGCAACAGTCGGGCCGAATTTCACCTTGATGGAACCGCGCCAGAGCCCATCCCCGGTCGAGGGTGCCAGTTGTGCGCCGGGGATACAGGCCGCGACCTCGGCCGGGTCGCTCAGCAAGGGCCAAACCACGCCAAGCGGCGCGGGGATCAGGGTTTGTTCCGAAATATCAGGCATGGTGTTGCGCGTTATCCTGCAAGAGAACCGCACCCTGCGCAAAGCCGGCGCCGGGCGCAAGCCCGGGTGGCGGCAATCTAAACGGTCAAGAGTTTCAGGACATTCTCGCGGGGTAGCTCCGCCGTCGGGCCGGCCAGGGCGACTTCGCCCCGCACCATGACGGAAATGGAATCGGCCAATTCCCGGGCGAAGTCGAAATATTGCTCCACCAGGATCACCCCCATGCCGCGTTCCTTGGCCAGAAGCGCAATCACGCGGGCGATATCCTTGATGACATTGGGCTGAATGCCCTCGGTCGGTTCATCCAGGATCAGCAGGCGGGGGCGCGCGGTCAGCGCACGGGCAATGGCAAGCTGCTGCTGCTGCCCGCCAGACAGATCACCCCCGCGCCGCTTGAGGAAGTTCTTCAGGATCGGGAAAAGATCAAACACATCATCGGGCACGCCCGAACCGCGCGGGGCGGCGGCGAGCGCCGTTTCCAGATTTTCGCGCACGGTCAGGAAGGGGAAAATCTCCCGCCCCTGCGGCACATAGCCAATGCCGGCGCGGGCGCGTTCGGCGGGGGGCAGGCGCGTGATATCGCGCCCTTCCCAGGTAATGTTGCCAGCCGAGACCCGTTCAAGCCCCATGATCGCGCGCATCAGCGATGATTTGCCAACGCCATTGCGCCCCAGCACGCAGGTGATGCGCCCAGGCTCCGCCACCAGGTCAACGCCACGCAGGCAGAGTGAGGCGCCGTAGGAAAGCTCGACCCCGGTCACATTCAACATGGATCAGCGCCCCAAATAGACATCAATCACCCGCGGGTCTTCCTGCACCTGTTCGATCGGCCCTTCAGACAGCACCGACCCTTCATGCAGCACCGTCACCTTGCGCCCCAAAGCGCGGACGAATTCCAGATCATGTTCCACCACCACCACGCTATGCTTGCCCGCGATGCGGCGGAGCAATTCGGCGGTGTGTTCGGTTTCCTGATCCGTCATGCCGGCAACCGGTTCGTCCACCAGCAGCAATTCCGGGTCCTGCATCAGCAGCATGCCGATCTCAAGCCATTGCCGCTGCCCATGAGACAGGATGCCGGCTCGATCCTTGGCGCGGTCCATCAGGCCAGTCTCGGCCATGACTTCCTCGATCCTGTCGCGTGCTTCGCCACTGAGCCGCCAATGCAAGGCGGCCAAGGTACCGCGCGGCGCCTTAAGCGCGAGTTCAAGGTTTTCAAACACCGTCAGCGCATCGAACATGGTGGGCTTCTGGAATTTCCGCCCAATGCCAAGATTGGCGATGCGGGTTTCATCCAGCCTGGTCAGGTCATGATCGCCAAAGCGCGCCGTGCCGCTATCGGGCTTCGTCTTGCCCGTGATCACATCCATCATGGTGGTTTTGCCCGCGCCATTGGGGCCGATCACGGCGCGCAGCTCCCCCGGTTCCACGATCAGCGAAAGATTATTCAGCGCGCGAAAACCATCAAATGTGACGGTGATGCCATCCAGATAAAGGCTTGCTCCCTTCTTCATGACCGGCGCCTCCAGCCAAGGCCAATCAGCCCGCGCGGCAGGAATAGCGTGACGATGATGAACAGCCCGCCCAGCACCAGCAGCCAAAGATCAGGCGCGAAGGAAGTGAGCCAGGTTTTCAGCGCATTGACCGAAAAGGCGCCAAGGATCGCGCCAATCAGCGTGCCGCGCCCGCCAAAGGCAACCCAGACCACGGCTTCAATTGAATTGCCAGGGCTGAATTCGCCCGGATTGATGATGCCGACAATCGGCACGTAAAGCGCCCCCGCCAACCCCGCCATCATAGCGGAAAGCACAAACACGAATAGCTTGAAGGCCGTGACATCATACCCCAGAAACCGCACGCGGCTTTCCGCATCGCGAATGGCAATCAGCAGCCGCCCGAATTTGGATTGCACGGTGTAGGCTGAAATCAACAGCGTGATCAGCAAGGCGCCAAGCGCCGCCAGATACAGCCCGGCGCGCGCGCTGGGTGTATTGAGCGGCACGCCGAGCAAATCCTTGAAATCCGTAAAGCCGTTATTGCCGCCAAAGCCCATATCATTGCGGAAGAAGGCCAGCATCAGCGCATAGGTCATGGCCTGGGTGATGATGGAAAGATAAACCCCGGTGATGCGGCTGCGAAAGGCAAGCCAGCCAACCAGCCCCGCCAGCGCGCCTGGCACTAGCAGCGCCATCAGCATGGCGAAGGGGAAATACTCAAAGCCCAGCCAATACCAGGGCAATTCCTTATAGCCCAGGAACACCATGAAATCCGGCAACACCGGATGGCCATAAACACCGCGATTGCCGATATTACGCATCAGATGCATGCCCATGGCATAGCCACCAAGAGCAAAGAAGGCGCCATGACCAAGGCTGAGGATACCCGCATAACCCCAGGCAAGATCAATCGAAAGTGCCAGGATCGCGTAGCAAATCCATTTGCCCGTCACAGCCACAACAAAATCCGAAACGCGCAGCGGATGGCTCGCCGGCAGCGCATTCAGCAGCGGCGGCAGCAGAAGCAGCACAAAAATCAGCGCTATCAGCGCGACGCGCAGATTGAAGCGAAAGGCAGAAATACCAGGCATGGTCATTGATCCGCCGCCCGACCTTTTAGCGCGAAAAGCCCCTTCGGCCGGCGTTGGATGAACAGCATAATGCCGACCAGCACCGCAACCTTTGCCAGCACCACCCCGGCATAGGGCTCCAACAATTTATTCACGACGCCAAGCGTCAGCGCACCAATCAGCGTACCCGCCAGGCTGCCGACACCGCCAAACACCACCACCATGAAGCTATCCACAATATATCCCGTGCCAAGATTGGGGGAGACATTGTCAATCTGAGACAACGCCACGCCGGCCATGCCGGCAATGCCTGATCCGAAAGCAAAGGTCAGCGCATCTACCCGCCCGGTGCGAATGCCCATGGTGGCGGCAATGCGCCGGTTCTGCACCACAGCTCGCATATCAAGCCCGAAGCGCGTGAAGCGAATGGCCGCCATGACCAGCAGCAGCACGGCAATGCCAAAGACAATAATCCAAAGTCGGTTTTGCGTGACGCTGATCTCGCCTGGCAGCATCAGCGTACCCTGCATCCAAGCAGGGCTTGAAACTTCCCTGTTCTGCGCGCCAAAGATCAGCCGCACCGCCTGCTGCAACACCATGCCAACGCCAAAGGTCATCAGCAAGGTTTCAAGCGGGCGACCATAAAGATGCCGGATCAGCCCGCGTTCCATGGCCGCGCCCAAAAGCGCCGTCACCAGAAAAGCCGTAGGAACCGCCAGCGGTAGCGCCCAAGGCGCCAGGGGGGTGCCGCGCAAAGCTTCCTGCACCAGAAAGGTCGTATAGGCGCCGAGCATGACGAATTCGCCATGCGCCATATTGATCACGCCCATGACACCAAAGGTTACCGCCAGACCAAGCGCGGCCAGCAACAATACTGATCCCAGCGAAAGCCCCTGGAACAGCAATTCCCCGGCGCGGCGAAAGGCCAATTGCCGATCAATCCGCGCGACCGCCGCATCAATCGCCTCGGCCAGCGCTGCATTACCCGCGCGCGCTTCCAACAGCACTGTCCGCGCTGCCTCGAACCCAGAAGCGCCAAGGCTTTCAATGCCGGCGCGCTTCAGCGCTTCATCATCGGAAGCAAGCCGCGCCGCGCCCTGCGCCAATACCAGCCTTTCGCGAATGCGCGGTACAGTTTCACGCGCGAGGGCCGCATCCAAAAGTGGCAAATCCTGCGCGCTGCGGCTACGCAAAATCCCATCCGCAGCGCGCAAGCGCTCTGCCGGATCAGGGGAGACAATCTGCAAGCGCCCAAGCGCAATGCGCAGCGCCGCGCGCACGCGATTATTGATCCGCACAGCGCTGGCACCCGCGGCATTGGCGGGCGCGCCGGTCAGCGCATCAGCCTCACCAATAAGAAGTGCGCCATCAGCCATGCGCGTAAGTTTGCCGTCGGCCAGCGCCTGCAATAGGGGCAGGGCGCGCGGATCACCACTCAGACCGAGTTTTTCAACCGCCTCGGCCTGCTCACCAAAGCCGCCACCAAGCCGCAGCGCGGTCCCGCTAAAGTCATCCTGCGCCAAGCACATGGGCGCCAGGCCCAGGACCAGCAGCAGCGTAAGGATCAGATTTTTCATGGAAAGTTTGGGGCGGTAGTGCGAACCACCGCCCCCAACCGATTAGCGACGACGATTCGCGTTTTCAGGAATGAAGGGAGACCAGTTTTCAGCAATAATCGGACCTTGTGTCTTCCAGACGATGTTGAACTGGCCGTTTTCCATCACTTCGCCAATCATCACTGGCTTGGACAAATGATGGTTGCGGTGCATTTCAAGCGTATAGCCGCAAGGCGCATCCACCTTCTGGCCATACATGGCCTCACGCACCGGATCCACCGCCGTGGTGCCGGCCTTCGCCACCGCCTGCGCCCACATCTTGAAGCCAACAAGCGTCGCTTCCATCGGGTCATTCGTCACGCGGCGCGGGTTCTTGATGAAGGCCTGCCACTGCGCCTTGAATTCCGTATTGGCGGGGCTGTTCACGCTCATGAAGTAATTCCAGGCGGCCAGGTGGCCGACCAGCGGCTTGGTATCAATACCGGCCAATTCTTCTTCACCGACCGAGAAAGCGACGGATGGAATGTCTTCCGCCTTGATCCCCTGATTGCCGAGTTCGCGATAGAAAGGAACATTCGCATCGCCATTGATGGTGGACACAATCGCGGTGCGCTTGCCTTCGCCTGCAAAGCGCTTCACGCGCGCCACAATGCCCTGCCAATCGGAATGGCCGAAGGGCGTATATTCTTCCATGATATCGGCATCCGCGATGCCCTTGCTGTTCAGGAAGGCGCGCAGAATGCGATTGGTGGTGCGCGGATAGACATAATCGGTGCCGAGCAGCGCAATGCGGCGCGCCTCACCGCCATCCTTCGACATCAAATATTCAACGGCCGGGATCGCCTGCTGGTTCGGCGCGGCACCGGTGTAGAAGACATTGCGTGATTGCTCCTCACCTTCATACTGAACCGGGTAGAACAGCAAGCCGTTCAATTCTTCAAACACAGGCAGCACGGATTTGCGGCTGACCGAGGTCCAGCAGCCAAAGGTCACATCCACCTTCGCCACTTGCAGTAATTCGCGCGCCTTTTCGGCGAAAAGCGGCCAATTGGAAGCGGGGTCCACCACCACGGCTTCCACACGGCGCCCAAGCAGGCCACCACGGCTGTTGATGCCTTCCACCATCATCAGCACGGTATCGCGCAGCGCGGTTTCGCTGATGGCCATGGTGCCGGAAAGGGAGTGCAAAACGCCGACCTTGATCGGCGCGCCCTGCGCGGAAGCGCCATGGATCGCTGGGGTTGCAAGGGCCGCGCCCATGCCGAGCAGTGCCGCGCGGCGGGTGAGGCGGTGGTTAAGAATATCTGTCATCACTGATCTCCAAGACTTGGGCAGGACCCGCCGCGCCCCATGGCGCTGAACTGCTTGCCGCCTCCAGCGATTAGCGAATTGCGTGCCAGAGATTCGTCCCTTAACCAGGCGTTAACGAGGATGCCTCTGCCCAGATTGGCGGCACATGAAGCAATCAAACCTAGGTTAGTGCCTAAAAAATCAACAGTAACTCCAAGGCACGAATAACACTGCGAAAATCTTACAGAAATGTCATCTAAGGCAGGCGCCTACAGCCCCACCGGCCTACCCGCCACCGTCACCGAAAGCGCCTCTGGCTTCAGCCGCCGCCGCGCCATGCGTGCCGCATCATCGCGGGTAATGGCGCGCAGCCTGTCAGACCGCCCATCCAGCCAATCAATCGGGCGACCATTGCGCTGCATGGCGATCAGCGTATTGGCGATGCGTCGGCTATCGGTGAATTGCAGCGCGAGCGACCCGGTCAGGAACGCAATCGCTTCCGCCATTTCAGCATCATTCGGCCCATCAGCCGCCATGCGCGCCCATTCATCGCGCGTCACGCTAAGCGCCTCGGCAATCTTGCCATTATCGCTCGCGACACTGCCGACAAGCACGCCGCCGCCAAAACCGATATCTAGCCCAACCCCGATCCCATAGGTCAGCCCGCGCTTCACGCGCACGGATTCCGTGAGCCGCGATGAAAACCCGCCGCCGCCGAACACCCGCAGCACAATCTGCGCCGTTTCAAATTCCGGATCGCGCGCGCCAATCCCCTCATGCCCAAAGATCGCTTGGGATTGCGGGCTATCCATGCCGATCACGCGCTGACCAAAGTTGGTAAAGGCGGGCAGCGTTGCCGGCGTTGCGGGCGCGCCTGCGGGCAGCCCCGCGAAAAGCCGATCCATCAGCGCGGCCAATGCTTCTGGCTTGATGGCGCCGGCGGCGGCAATGGTCAGCCCGTCCCGCCGCAATTGCTGGGCAAGTACGCCGCGCAGATCATCGGCGCTGATGGCGGCCAAGCTCTCCGCCGTACCGCCTGAAGGCCGCCCTGCCGTATGCGTCGGGTAAGCCGCTGCCCAGAAGGCGCGCCCTGCCTGACCGCGCGGTGTTTCCAGCGCCTGCCGAGCGCCCGCAATGGCCCGCGCCCGCAGCCGTTCAATCGCGGCCTGATCCAGCCGCGGCGCTGTCATTGCCAAGCGGGCTAAGCGTTCAGCCTCTGGCAGTGCATCGGTCAGACAGCGAAAGCCGCCATCCGCATCATCCCGCCCCGCGCCGAAGGAAAGCCCAATCCCTGCATCGCGCAGCGCATCGGTAAAAGCGGCCGCCGGCATATCCCCGGCCCCTTCCGTCAGCAGCGCGAGCGCGAGGCCTGCCGTGCCCTCTCGCCCCGGTGCGTCAAACGCCGCCCCACCCGGCCAGGACCAGGAAAGCGAGACCACCGGCACGGAATGATCCTCAACCAGCCAGGCGGTTAGCCCATTGCTGGCAACCCGCTGAATGGGCAGGCGAAATGGCGTACTCATGCGGCTGGCAGCAGCCAGGCGGCGCTATTGGGGGCACTGGGCAATACCGCCCGCGCCGCAGCTTCCACTTGATCCCGTGTCACCGCGCTGATCCGCGCCGGCCAGAATTCCACCGCATCCAAGGGCAAGCCAATCGCAAGCGTCCCCCCCACCATGCGTGGCCCGGCGCCAAACCCATCCAAAGCCAGCATTGCGCCTGCGGTAAGCTGGCGGATGGACCGCGCCACTTCTGCTTCCGTGGGACCCTGCTGGATCAGGGTTTCGATCACCGCATTGGCGGCTTCTTCGAGCCGTTCCGGCGTAACCCCCGGGCGCGGCATGGCGGAAAGATAAAACTCCGTCATCCCCGCCGCATCGCCGTCATACCCAGTGCCGGCTGATACCGCGAGGCCGGTTTCCACCAGCGCCTTATGCAGCCGGCTCCCTTGCCCGCCGCCAAGCAGATGCGAAAGCACTTCAAGCGGCAGCGCATGGGCACGCTCACCGGCGGTCAGCGAAGGCGCCATCCAGGCCTTCAGGAACAGCGCATCCCGCGTCATCGGATCACGCCGGATCAGCCTGGGTTCCGCTGCCTGCGCCGGCGCCGGCGCACGATCCCGCCGCGCTGCGTCCCGCGCCGGAATGCCCCCGTAATGCTTATCCACCAGCCGCCGCACTTCTTCTTCCGGCACCGCGCCGCTGATCACCAAGGTCGCATTGGAAGGCGCGTAAAACCGCGCATGGAAGCCGGCCAGATCATCGCGGGAAATGGCGCGGATCTCATCCTCCCAGCCAATAATGGGCCTGCCCGCCCAATGCTGCCGGCCCCAAAGGGCGGCCGTAAACGCCTCCCTGAACCTTGCCCTCGGGTTGGAATCCGTCCTTTGCTGGCGTTCTTCCAGCACCACACCGCGCTCACTTTCCAGGAATTCCTGCGGGATCAGCGCGGCCGCCATGCGGTCCGCCTCCATCTCCAGGATCATGCCAAGGCGCGAAGCCTCCACCGCCTGATGGTAGGCGGTCACATCACGCGACGTGAAGGCATTATCATTGCCGCCTTCCCGCGCGACCAGCCGAGAAAAATCGCCCACCCCAATTTTTGGGCTGCCCTTGAACATCATATGTTCCAGGAAATGCGCCACACCCGAACGCCCCGCCGGGTCTTCGGCCCCGCCCGCAGCAAAAAACAAATACTGCGTGACCACCGGCGCCCGGCTGAAGGGGATGAAGGCCACTTCAAGCCCATTGGCCAATCGCCATTGTTGAGCGCCGAACAGCGGGCGCTCTGCGCGCGCAGGCTGGGCGGTTTGGGCAATGGCAGGGCCTGCCGCGCATAGCGCAGCAGCAGAGGCAAGGGTTTGGCGGCGGGTCAAAAGGATCATGCCCCCAGAGATGGTATTAGACTGGATGGAATCCAGCCTGGCCGGAGCATTTTCAAGCCAAGTGGAATCACTTGGCGACTCGGAAAATGCGACCAAACAAAGGTTTAGTGCGTGTCCGGTGAACGAATGTGAACGGGAAACGCACTAAGTCAGAAGCCGAGCCTCTGCCAAAAGCTCCGCGCCCGCGGCTGCTCGATTGGCGTATCACCGGCAGTGCCTTCAATCCCAAGCGCGGCATTTTCACGAATACGCTCCCGCTCGCGGGCTGGGTCAACGGCAATGCCCGCCGGCGGAGGATCCCGCCAGAAAATCAACCTATCCGCCACATCACGCGGCGGCCGATCCAGCCTTTGGCTTTCGTCATCTACACGCCGACGAATATCGGGCGTCGCGGCAGGCCCAGCCGCCTGCAAAAGCGCCATCTCACCCACACTACCCCCGGCAGCCCGCGGCGGCTGGCGCGGGTCACGCAGCGCGAGCGAAGGCACCAACACAGCCTCCGCCTCATCACGCGCGCTCCGCTCCATCGGGCGGACCGCACCAGGGCGCGGCGGCGGCAAGCCACCCGACAGGTCCGGCGGCATGGATAGCGGCGCCCTTGTGGTCACACGGAATTCATCCGGCGCATCCCGAATGAAGCCAAGCGAACGCGCCGTATTCTCCCCACAGCCGACAAGCAGCAGCAAGGCAAAAGCAGGAATCAGGGTCTGGGGACGCAGAATCATGTGATATCTTTAGGCGTTCGGCGAGGCGGCAACAAGGCATCCAACAACAACACCCCAACCCCGCAAACAATCGCGGCATCCGCCACATTGAACACATACCAATGCCAGCCCCAAGCATGGGCATCCACGAAATCCACTACCGCCCCAAAACGCAAGCGATCCAAGACATTACCAAAAGCGCCGCCAATCACGGCACCCAGCGCCAGCGCCACCATCCGCCCCTCGGCCCGCGCCAGCCAACGGAGCAAAAACACGGCAATCGCACCCGCCAGCCCGGCCAAAACCAACTGATTCCAAGGACCATCGCCGGAAAACAGACCAAAGGTCACACCGCGATTCCAGACCATTGAAAGATCAAGGCCGAAAGGGCCTGCCGAAAACAGGGGGATGTTCTGGACCTCGGGCAACGACAAAACATCCAACACAAACCACTTTGTCAGTTGGTCAAAAACGAAGATAAACCCCGCAAATATCAAACCTAGGCGGAGCAGGCCGGGGGCGCTGCCCCCAAGCCCCCGCTGGGGAGACAGTGTCTCCCCAGACCCCGCCGACATTAAAGGGACTCGACCACCGCGTCGCAGCGGCGGCAGAGGGTGGGGTGGGCCGAACAATCGCCGACTTCGGGCAGCACGCGCCAGCAGCGGTCACATTTGGCGCCGGGGGCGGGGTGGAACACCGCGGCAGCATCGGCAGCACCATCGGCCACAAAAGCACCCTCAGGCGCCACATCCGAGGAAAGCCCAAAGCCCGACGTAATACAAAGCTCGGCCCACAAATCAGGCGACAATAGCGCGGCATCCTCAGCCGCTACATGCAATACCGGTGCGGCTTGCAAGGATGAACCAATCTCCTGCGCAACACGCGCACGCTCAAGCGCCCCCGTCACGGCACGACGCAAATCACGCAACCGCGACCACTTCGCGGCCAGCGCCGGGTCCTTCCAGCCCCCCGGCACAAAGGGGAAATCGAGCAAATGCACACTCCCCCCCTGATCCGGGAAACGCGCAAGCCAGGCTTCCTCAGCCGTGAACACCAATACCGGCGCGAACCAGGCACAAAGACACCGATGCAAAACATCAAGCACCGTCCGCGCCGCCCGCCGGCGCAGCGCATCCGCGGCATCGCAGTAAAGGGCGTCTTTGCGGATATCGAAGTAAAAGGCCGAAAGATCAGTGGCGCAGAATTGGTGGATTTCCGGATAAACCCCGGTCCAATCATGGGTTTCCACCGCACGCCTGATCTTCGCATCCAATTCAGTCAAGCGATGCAGCAACCAACGCTCCAACTCCGGCAATTCAGCATAGGGAACGATCTCATCTTCCGTGAAACCATCCAAATTGCCGAGCAGCCAGCGCAAGGTATTCCGGATGCGCCGATACAATTCCGCCTGCTGCTTCAGGATTTCCGGGCCGATGCGCAAATCAAGCGAGGTATCGGAATTCATCACCCAAAGGCGCAGAATATCCGCGCCATATTGCTTCATCGCATCCTGCGGCGCAGTGACATTGCCCATGGATTTGGACATTTTCCGCCCTTGCTCATCCAGCACAAAACCATGCGTCAGCACGGCCTTGAAGGGCGCGACACCATTGGTGCCAACAGATTCCAACAGCGATGAATGAAACCAACCGCGATGCTGGTCCGACCCTTCCAGATAAAGATCAGCCGGGAAAGGCAACCCACGCGGCGGCAGCACAAAGGCATGGGTGGAGCCTGATTCAAACCAGACATCCACAATATCCATCACCTGCTCATAGGCTTCCGGATCACGGTCTGGGCCGAGGAAACGCGCCGCCGCACCTAGCTTATACCAGGCATCAGCGCCCTCAGCACGGAAGGCTTCCATCACGCGTTCGATGATCGCCGGATCGCGTAGCGGCTCGCCCGACTGCTTGCTTACGAAAACCGGGATCGGCACGCCCCAGGCGCGTTGGCGGCTGATGCACCAATCGGGCCGCGCCGCCACCATGGAACCGATGCGGTTCCGCCCGGCATCCGGCACGAAGTGAGTCTTGGCGATGGCATCCAAAGATTTCGCGCGGATCGCATTGGCATCATCCATGGCGATGAACCATTGCGGCGTCGCGCGGAAAATCACCGGCTTCTTGGACCGCCAGCTATGCGGATAGCTATGCGTGAGCTTACCCGTCGCGGCCAGCGTCCCCGCAGCCTCCATCGCCGCATAAACGGCTGTATGCGCCTTGAAGACATGCAAGCCCTCAAACCCCGGCGCGTGATGGGTGAAGGTGCCGTCGTCGTTCACGGTTTCCGGGATTGGCAGGTTGTGTGCGCGGCCCAGATTGAAGTCATCCTCACCATGGCCAGGCGCGATATGCACAAAACCCGTGCCGGCTTCGGTGGTGACGAAATCGCCGGGCAGCAAAGGCACATCGAATTCATAGCCGCCGATGACTTTATGAAGCGCACTTAGCCAGGGTCGCTGGTCGTCGGCCTTCAACCCAAAAAGCACCTGATAATGTACTTCCGTGCTAATCGAGTTACTCAAAAGGGGATGGCCCGAATTCGCGACGAAATCGAAATGAGCCCGATTGAGCGGGTGCGCCGCCATCGCGCCGGCCAATTCCGCCCCCTTGATCACGCGCTTGATGCTATGCGCGCCAACGCCGGCATCCTTCTCAAACTGCGGCAGCAAGGGCAGCGCCACCAGCAGCCGATCGCCCACCTTCAGATAGGATTTTTCAGCCAGGTCTTCGACATGCACCAACGCGTAATCAATCTCCGCCCCATACGCCACCGCGCGATTGCCCGGCATGGTCCAGGGCGTCGTGGTCCAGATCACCACATCAGCGCCCACCAGATCCGCCGCGCCCGCTTTCAGGATGCGGAACTTGGCATGCAGCGTTGGGCTGACATGATCATGATATTCAATCTCCGCTTCCGCCAGCGCGGTTTTCTCGACCGGGCTCCACATCACCGGGCGCAGCCCGCGATAGAGTGACCCATTCATCAGAAACTTGCCGATCTCCCCCGCAATCGCGGCTTCTGAGGCGAAATCCATCGTCGCGTAACGATCCGCCCAATCGCCGGCGACACCAAGGCGGATGAATTCCTCCCGCTGTACTTGCAGCCAATGTTCGGCATAGGCGCGGCATTCGGCGCGGAAATCCAAAACGGGCACCGCATCCTTATCGCGGCCCTTTTTGCGGTATTCTTCTTCAACCTTCCATTCAATCGGCAGGCCGTGGCAATCCCAGCCGGGGACGTAATTCGCATCAAACCCCGCCATTTGCGCGGCGCGATTGATCACATCCTTCAGAATTTTATTGAGCGCATGGCCGATATGCAGATTGCCATTGGCATAAGGCGGGCCATCATGCAGCACGAAACTCTCGCGGCCTTTAGATTGCGCGCGCAGCCTCTCCCACAATTTCAGGCGGTCCCAGCGCGCGAGCGTATCGGGCTCACGCTTCGGCAAATCGCCGCGCATGGGAAAGCCGGTCTGCGGCAGGAAGACGGTGCCGCGATAATCGCGGGCCTCTTTGGGGCTATCATTCATGGTTTTGAGCCTTGCGGGCTGAAAGGGGCCACCGGGCAGCGGCGGCGAAGGTGAAAGATACGGGGCTGGGTCTTCCCGGCCTTCAGCGGAAGGCCGGGCGGGTAATTCGCGCCGGTATCATCACGATTTTCATGGGGAGCATATGGGCGCGGGCCATACGGGCGGTCAAGCCAGCGCCACGCGGGCATTCGCCACATCCGCTTCAATGGCGGCTTTCAGCGTTTCCAACCCATCAAACTTCGCGTCGGGGCGCAGGAACTGCACCAGCCGCACCCCGATTTCCTGGCCGTAAATATCGCCGGCAAAATCGAAGATATAAACCTCCAACCGCGTCACCTTATCGCCGCCGAGCGTTGGCCGCCGCCCGATATTGGCGACCCCCTTGGCCGTCCCGCCCCCAGGCAGCGCCACCGTGACGGCATAGACCCCCCGCGCCGGTTCCAAATGCCGATCGAGCCAGATATTCGCGGTCGGCCAGCCAAGCACCCGCCCAAGCTTATCCCCATGCACCACCGTGCCGCGGATTTCCCATGGCCGGCCAAGCTTTTCCGCCGCCCGGTCCGGATAGCCATCCTGCAACAGCCGGCGGATGCGGGTGGAGGAAATCGCCTCCCCCCCCTGTTCCAAAGGCGGCACAATGGAAAGCCCCATGCCGCGCGCAGCGGCTTCGCGTGCCAGCAAGCGCACATCGCCGCCGCGCCGATTGCCGAAGGCGAAATCAGGCCCGCTCGCCAAATGCTTGGCACCTAGCGCCTTGTGCAACACCTGATCCACAAAGGCTTCCGCCGAAAGGGCAGCGAATTCATCATCAAAGCTGAGCGCATAGACAAAGCGCGCGCCGGCATCGGCAAGGCATGCCGCCTTGGCCGGCAGCAGAGTCAGCCGAAAGGCCGGATCATCCGGGCGGAAATGCTCACGCGGATGGGGTTCAAAGGTCAGCACCGCCAGCGGCAGTTCGGGCCGCGCCGCTTGCGCTGCCTTCAGCACCGCAACATGCCCCAGATGCACGCCATCAAAATTGCCAAGCGCCACCGTCGCGCCGCGCGCTTCCTTCGGGATAGCCCGCCAATCGCTGAAAATTTTCGGCGCCATCACGTTTCCCCAGGGCTGAGCCAACGCGGCACATCGGGCGGCGAGAAGCGCGCAAGCGCATCAATCGCGGCGGCACCATCCGGGGCCAGCATCGCCGCAGCGCGCATCTCGGTCCGCAAAAACCCTTCCGCAAGCATGTGATCCAGCGCCCCCATCAGCTTCTGCCAATAGCCGAGCGTGTCCACGAAAACGATGCCCTTCCGTTGAATGCCAAGCTGCAACCAGGTCAGGGTTTCCACCGCTTCTTCAAGGCTGCCATAGCCGCCGGGCAGCACGATGAAGCCATCGGAAAGCTCGGCCATCAGCGCCTTGCGTTCATGCATGGAAGCAACCACGCGCATATCCTTGAGCTGTTTGGCGCCCGCTTCGCGCGCCACCAGCCCATGGGGGATGATGCCAATCACCTCAGCGCCCGCATCCTGTGCGGCAGCCGAAACCGCGCCCATCAGCCCAACACCACCCCCGCCATAAACCAGGCCAAGCCCGCGCGCGGCGAGCTCTCGCCCCAGAGCGGCGGCGGCAGCGGCATATTCAGGGCGGGCACCGGCGGCGGAGCCGGCAAAAACACAAACGCGGCGCATGGGCTTACTCCGCTGCCTTGGCGATGGCCGCGCGAGAGGGGACGGAGACAAACGCCTCCCCCTCCAGCACCGGCTCACCCTTGACCAGACAAACGGTTTTCAGCGTCGCGCGGTGCTTTTCGGGGTGGAGTGCGGCGACTTCGACAATGGCGGTGACGGTTTCCCCGATTTTCACCGGGGCGCGGAATTTCAGCGTTTGCGACATATAAATGGTGCCCGGTCCGGGGAGTTGCGTGCCCAGCACCTTGGTAATCAAGCCCGCCGCCAGCATGCCATGCGCGATGCGTTCCTTGAAGATGGAGGTGGCAGCGTATTCCGCATCCAGATGCATGGGGTTGGTATCGCCGGTGACGGCGGCGAACAGCACGATATCGGCTTCCGTGATGGTTTTGGAAAACTTGGCGGTCAGCCCCACCGTCAGGTCTTCAAAGAAATAGATTTCCGCCATGGCCTAGGCCCCCGCTTCGCCGTGCTGCATTGCGAAAGGGTGTTAAAGCAGATTGGCGCCGGGTGGAATGACCCAGGCGCGGCGGCTGGCGTGTGGTTTTGCCCTTGCGGGTTTTTCTTGCGGGGCGCCGGGCGCGGCGGCCGAGGGACGGCAGGCGTTCCTCGGCTCACCTTTCCTCCCTTTGCTTTGAAGTGTTTCAGCCAGCCGCCGGGCGCGCGTGATTGAGCGCGAGTAGCGCGGCCAGCGCATCTTCTTCACTGATGGTTGCGGGCCAGCCATAGGCGGCGGCCACGGCTTCATCCAGGCGTTGATGCAGCCCATCAAGCCAGACGCCCTCAGGGGTGCCGCGCGTATTATAAAGCTTGGTCAGGGTGCGCGCCTTTAAGGCCTGCGCCGCCGCTGGGCTGCGCGGCAGGATACGGTCCGGGAAGCCGGCTACGACTTCCCGCACGCTTTCCACCAGATCAGCCGGGTTGAGCCAGCGGTCGCGCGCTTCCACCAACGCACGGGCTGCTGCGGCAATGTCCTTGGCGCGCGGGTCTTCGGCATAGCTTGCGGCGGGCAGGTTTGGGGTCAGGCCATCGGGGAAGGGGAAGGTTTCGAAGCAGGTTTGGTTATTATAGGTCGGATCATTCCCAACGCCGTGCCGAGAGGCATTGCCGAGCGCCCAGGCTTCATGAAAGCGGCTATGCAGAATGCCGAAACTTGTGTCGTCGTCGCGGGCAATCGCGAAAACGCGACTATCAGGCAAAACCTGCGCGGTAAGCCAAACGAAAAGCCGATGCTTTGCAACCCGTGGTGTTGCGATATAGCGCGCGAATGGCGCCAAGGCCGCCCGTAAACCCGGCACCGTTTCGCCGTGTTGCCACCATTTTTCGGCTCGCCGTCCGCGCCGGTTCTTCTCCCGGAGTGGCTTAACCTCCCGCACCACATGCCCAAAGGGCGCGGCATAAAAGGCGGCATCTGCTTCGCTGAGGCTGGCGAAATCAACAATCCAGGTATCGGAAGAACGCCCGGTGATGTCGGCTGTGTTCATGATGGGGCGCACAGCATCGGTATTGGGTCTGCCATTGCCATTCAGCGGCGCGGCAAGCCAGCCCCGCGCTATTGCGCCATCCACATCGAAGGGACCAACCTTTACAGGGCCTTGAAAGGAAAGGCGCATATTCTCCGCAAGGCCGCGCGCCGTGGTCAGGTTCGCACCCCCGCCCGAAAGATCGGCATGAATGGTCGGCACCGCAGCGCCATCAAGCATCGTCGGCCCGTGATGCTGTTTTGCAAAAGCGACCAGCGAAACGCGCACCGCCGCGCCGTCAAGATTCCAAGGCTCATTGCTCCAAGCCTCGAAAATCGTCGCATCTGCCTGAATGCGGTCCAAGACACTGCGGCTTGCCCCTTTGCGGATCGCTTGCGTTGCCACTAGGCCAACACGCTCTGCCCGTCCGGCGGCCAATTCCTCCCGCGCGCGTTCGAACCAATAGCACACCAAATCCACCCCACCGGGCAGGCGCCCGGCATAGGCAGCGCGCAGCTTGGCCGTGTAATCCTCACCCAGCGTGCCGATCATCGCCTTGTCACCCAAAAAGGGCGGATTGCCGATAATGGCATCGGCCTTCGGCCAAGGGGCGGGCTGGCCATCCGGCGTCAGCACCGCATCGCGGCATTCAATGGTTTCAAGTGACCGCAAGACAGGGTCTGAAGGCAGCGGCAACCCATTGCGCCGCGCCCATTGGATATGGCCGATCCATACCGAAACCCGCGCCAATTCGGCGGCATAGGGGTTGATTTCAATGCCGCAAACCGCTTCCGGCCCCACTTGGGGAAATTCGCGCGGCAGGCCCAAAGCCTCCGCCTCCACTGACGCGCGAACTTCAAGGTCCTTCAGCGCCAGCAAGGCCAGATAGAGAAAATTGCCCGAACCGCAGGCCGGGTCCAGCACGCGGAAGGCGCGCAGCCGGTCCAGAAAACCCTTATAGGCGGCGGATGCCTCGGTGGCGGCCTTGTTCTTGGTGCGCGTATTTTGGGCGGCGGCTTCACGTTCCAACGCGACGGCAATGCCGGCCTTCACCCCCGCCCATTCCGCCAGCAAGGGGCGCGAGATGGTGGCATCCACCAGCCGGCCAATCTTCTCGCGGTCTGTGTAATGGGCGCCAAGCTGGCTGCGCTTATCCGGGTCCAGCCCACGTTCAAACAGGGTGCCCAGGATGGAGGGGTCTATTTCCGCCCAATCCAGCGCCGCAACCCGCGCCAGCAGCTTGATATCCGCAAGGTCCAGCGCCAGCGCGGTATCATCATCGAACAGGCCGCCATTGAACCAAGGCACGGGGGTGAAATCAATTTCGCCGCCGGGGTCCTTCATGGCGCGGAACAGGCGGGAAGCGAAATCAGCAAAGCGCGCCGGATTGGCCTGGGCGGCATTTAGCATCCGTTCAAAAAGCCCTTGCGGCAGTAGCGCCACATCATCGGCAAACAGGCAGAAGACCAGCCGAATGACAAAATGCGCCACAGCCTGCGGGTCATGCCCCCTCGCGCGCAGCCGGCGGGCGAGTTCGGCGAAATCAGCGGCGGCCTGTTCCGTCAGTGCCTGACGGGTCTTGGTGGGGCGCAGCCTGTCGGGTTCAGAAAAGGCGGCTTTCAGAAGCGCGCGTTTGGTGGGGTCCTGAAGGTCTTCCAGCGTCACTTCATGCCGAGCGCTGACGGCATTAGTCCAATTCGTCCGGATAACGATCCGTTCGATATCGGAAGTGATCAGCAGCGGCGGGTTTTCCAGCGCCCCGGCATAGAGCAATAGCTGCCGATGGGCCGCTTCCAAATCCTTGTGCTTGCCCTTGTATTCCCAGCCGAAGCAGGCGCGCTTCCAAACATCCGCCCAGCCTTCGCCGCCCGTGGCCTTGGTGGCGCCTTTTTCGAAGGCATAGGTCGCGCCGGTTGGGTCCGTATTGGGGGTTGGCTCATTCAGCAGGGCGCAAAGATCAATGAAATGCTCCTGCACCGCGGCGCGTTCGGCGCGGGTATTGGCCTTCCATTTGCGAATGAAATCCTGCGGCGTCATGGCGCGAGTATTGGCACGGGCTACCGCGCCGGTCCAAGCCCGCGTTGGTGGGGTAGAGGAGAATAATCTTCCCAGCGCCGAGCGGTAGGGAAGCCTTTGGCAAGGGTTTGTTGGAGAAAAGAAAATCTTTTTTCTTGATGTTTTCCGCGATTTGAGAGAAAAACTTTTCCGACAAACCTGGATTTTACCGCCATGACCCTTCGCCGTGACCTGCTGCTTCGTTCCGCCCTTTTCGCCGCCGCCACGCTTGGCGGCACCCAAGCCCAGGCCGATACCGCCTGGAACCCTGACCGCGCGCTTCGCATCGTGGTCCCCGTCGCACCCGGCGGCAGCCTGGATATTCTGGGCCGGCTCCTGGCGCGGCATTTGACCGAGGCTTTGGGCCAGAATGTCGTCACGGAAAACAAGCCCGGCGCCGGCAGCAATATCGCCTTCGAATTGGTGGCCCGCGCCGCGCCGGATGGGCTGACGCTGCTGGTGGGCTCAGACCCACTCACGATCAATCCTGCCCTTTATCCGCGTGTTGGCTTTGACCCGGTGCGGGATTTCAGCCCGGTGATTGAGGCTGTGCGCGCGCCGCAAGTGCTGGTGGTGCACCCTTCCGCCCCGGTGCGAGATGTGGCGGGCTTCATTGCCTGGGCGCGGGAAGCAAATGGCAAGCTGACGGTCGCGTCCCAGGGCAATGGGTCCATCGGCCATCTGGCCGGGGCGCTATTTGCGCAGGATGCTGGGCTGGCCTTTACCCATGTGCCCTATCGCGGCGGCGGGCCTGCCGTGATTGACCTGGTCGCGGGGCATATCCAGGCGCTGTTCGTGACTTTGCCGGCCGCCATTGAACATATCCGCACAGTGCGGCTGCGTGCGCTCGCCGTCACCAGCGCCAAGCGCGTCCCGGCCCTGCCGGAGGTGCCCAGCATCGCCGAATCAGGTTTTGCGGAATTTGAGGTGATTACCTGGCAGGGCATCCTGGCCCCGGCGCAAACCCCGCCCGCCGCCATTCGCCGCCTGGCCGGCGCCTTGGAACGCATATTGGCGAAGCCGGAGGTCGCGGAACAACTCACCGCGCAGGGTTTTGAGGTGACCAGCCAAGGCCCCACACAATTCGCGCAATTGATCCAGGCGGAGGCACGGCGCTGGCCCGCCTTGGTGCGCCGCACCGGCGCGCAGCCCGATTGAACACCCCTCCACAAAGGAAAAGACAAATGCCCGATTCCCTGACCCCGATTGATTGGCGCACCCGCGGCATTAAGCATGTGCGCGCCAATGCAAAAAGTTCCAGCACGCCCGAAACCCTTGGCATGAACCGCGAAGTCGCCATCAGCGGCGCGCGCAGCGGGTCTGTCGCGCTTTGGGCCGGCACCAATCGGATTGAGCCCAATTCGCGCACCGGCGCGCATCATCACGGCGCGCTGGAAAGCGTTATTTACATCATCAGCGGCACTGCCCATATGCGTTGGGGCGATCGGCTGGAATTCATCACCGAAGCGCGCGCGGGCGATTTCTTCCTGGTGCCGCCTTACGTGCCGCATCAGGAAATCAATGCCTCAGCGACTGAGGTGCTGCATTGCGCCCTTGTACGTTCCGGCACCGAGGAAGTGGTGGTGAACCTGCCTGACCTGGTGGCGGTTGATGAGCCTGAATGGGTGCATACGCGCTGATTATCAGCGCGCGTTTTCTGCACTTCCACGCTTAAGGACACCTGAAATGAGCCTGCAACTCGGCCAAATCGCCCCGGATTTCACGGCGGACGCCACCACCGGCCCGATCCGGTTTCATGAATGGAAGGGCGCTTCCTGGGTGGTGCTGTTCAGCCACCCCAAGGATTTCACGCCTGTCTGCACCACAGAATTGGGCGAAGCCGCGCGGCTGAAGCCGGAATTCGACAAGCGCGGCGTGAAGATCATCGGCCTTTCGGTTGACCCGCTGACCAACCATGCGGGGTGGGAGGCTGACATCAAGGAAACCCAGGGCCATGCTGTGAATTTCCCGATGATCGCCGACCCTGATCGGAAGGTGTCGAACCTCTATGGCATGGTGCATCCGGATACGGATCCGACCATCACCGTGCGCACGGTTTATGTGATTGATCCGGCGCATAAGGTGCGGCTCACCATGACCTATCCGCCTAGCGCGGGGCGTAATTTCGATGAAATCCTGCGTGTGATTGATAGCCTGCAATTGACCGATCGCTCCAAGCTGGCGACGCCGGTGAATTGGCGCCCAGGTGGGCGGGCGATCATTCCCCCCTCTATCCCCGATGCCGAAGCGGCGAAGCTGTTTCCGCAGGGCTGGAAGGCGGATCGGCCCTATTTGCGCTGGGTGGAAACCGCCCCTGACAAGCAGGGTTGAACCCCAGCCGGCGCCCGCCTATCGCCAAGGCCCAACTTCGCGATAATAGGATTGTCATGAAGGGGGCGGGGCCAGCCAAAAGCGGTTTGGTTGGCCTTTGGCATGGGTTGGGGGAGCTTTAGGTTTTGATGGGCGCGCCGCGGTTTCATATTCTCTATCGCATCACCCCGGATGATTCCCGGCCGATTGAAGCGCATGCCAAGGATATCTGCCTTGAAGAAACGGTCGAAATCCCGGGCGATTGCGTGCCGCGGGCCATTTGGGATGCGGGCATTGTAGGCCAGGTTGAAGCCATCACGCCTTGCGCGGCGCCATCGCGCGCTTTCGATGTGGACATAAGCTACCGCGCCGATATCGCCAATGATTCCATCCCTAATCTGCTGAACATCATCTTCGGCAATATCTCGATCAGGCGTGGCATCAAAATCATTGATATCCGCCTGACGCCGGATCAGCTGCGCGCCTTTGGCGGGCCGCGTTTCGGGATTGCCGGGCTTCGCGCGGCGCTTGGCGTCTATGGCCGGCCTTTGGCGGCAACCGCCATCAAACCTCTGGGGCTTTCCGTGCAGGAATTGGCCCGCCTTGCTGCCGGCTATGCGCGGGGCGGGCTTGATGTGATCAAGGATGATCACGGGCTGATGGACCAGCCCTTCCACCCCTTCAAGGAAAGGGTGGCACGGCTGCAGGAAGCGATCCGCAACGCCAATGCCAAGACCGGGCGGAAGACGCTTTATTTCCCGATGGTGTCCGGGCGGTTTGACCAGATCGAAGCACAAATGGAATTTGCCGCCGCTGAGGGCTGCGCTGGCGCGCTGATCGCACCCCTGCTGATCGGGCCAGATACGGGTTTTCATTTGGCGCGCAAATACGGGCTTGCGGTGATGGCGCATCCAAGCTTCTCCGGCACGCATTTCCATGACCCCGAACATGGCATCACGCCGGCCATGCTGCTTGGGCGCCTGTTTCGTGTTTTTGGGGCTGATATCTCGGTTTTTCCCAATGCGGGCGGGCGCTTCACCTTCACCGAACAGGAATGCCGCGATTTGGCCATTGCCATGCAGGAACCCTTGGGCAATGTGAGACCCGGTTTCCCTTCCCCGGCGGGCGGTATGTCCATTGAACGCATTGACAGCATGGTGGCGGGTTTTGGCCATGACGCGGTCTTCCTGATTGGCGGCGCGCTGATGCGCCACTCGCCCGATCCGGAAGTAGGGGCGCGCGCTTTCATCGCCGGAATCGAAAACGCCGTTTCAGCCGAAAAGGCCGCCGAATGACCGTGCGTCGCTTCAATGCGTTTGGGTGGGAAAACGTGCCCCTCCTGTCCTACAAGGAAGGCGGCCCCTACAAGGATGTGACGCGGCAGATCCTTTTTGAAGGTGAGGAATCACTCCCCGTTCAGTGGCGTTATTTTGAGGTGCAGCTCGGCGGCCATTCCACGCTGGAACGCCATGAACATATCCATTGGGTGCTGATCCTGCGCGGGCGTGGTGCCTGCCTGGTTGGTGATGAGATCACCGATATCGCCGAGCATGATCTGGTGGAAATTCATGCCATGCAATGGCATCAATTCCGCGCGGCTGAGGATGCGCCGCTGGGTTTTCTCTGTCTGGTTGCAGCTGAACGGGATCGCCCGCAATTGCCGAGCGCGGATGATTTGGCTGCCTTACGGCAAGACGCAACAATCGCTGATTTTATCAGAACTTAACGCCGCCGCAGCACCGCTTCCCGCGCCAGCGCCATCACCGCGGCGCGCGCAATCGCTTCATCAGGCATGCCCGTTGTCTTGGTTTGGCGTTCCGCTTCCAGCAGCGCATCACCGGCTGCCGCCAGCGCCGGCGCAGGCCAGAGCCTTAGCGCCCTTTCGAAAGCCGGGCGGCTTTTGAAAAACACCGGCGGGCGCATGGAAGACAGTGCATCACCAGGGCTTGAGCCCTTCGCCACGGCCAACGCCGCCAGATGCAGGCGCTGCACATGCCTCAACGCGGCGCGCACCACCTGCACCGCCGCCGCCCCCTCGGCAAAGGCTTGATCCAGCGCGCGGTCCGTGAGCGCGGCATCGCCCGCTGTGGCCGCGAGCAGCGCCTGGTCAAGATCAAGCGTTGAACCCTCAGCGATGCAGGCAATCGCATCTTCTTCCGTCACGCGCTTCGCCGGGCCCACGTAAAGTGCCAATTTTTCCACTTCCTGGCGGATTTGCAGGCGGTTTTCGCCAAGCCGCGCGGCCATGAAGGAAAGCGCGCCGCTATCCGCCGCAACACCGCGTTCCTTCAGCATGCGCCCAAGGCTCGCTTCCAGCTCCGCGCCGGTTTCGGGGTAGCAGGCAATCACCGCTGCCGTGTCATTGGCGCGTTCCAGCGCGGGGCGGAGACCCTTATTCCCGGCCAGCGCACCCGCTTCCAACAGCACCAACCCAGGGCCAGGACCGGCCAGCGCAGCCTTGGCGGCATTCGCCAAGCCATCGGTTGCATCGCGCACGCGCACCAAGCGCCGCCCGCCGGTCAAGGCCGATTGCGCTGCCTCACCAGCCAGCAGGCTGGCATCGCGGCTTGCGGCTTCGCGCGGCACATCCACCAGGCCAAAAGGATCATCGCCCACCACGGCGCGCATCAACTGATCCGCTCTTTCGCGCACCAGCCCCAGATCATCGCCATAAATCAGCACAACCTTCGCCGTGGCCGGAGGATCGGCCAGAAAGCCAGCAATGCGCCGTGCATCAATCTTGGCCATGGTCAGGCCGGCGCCGCGCCTTGCGCTGCGGCCCGGAAATACATGGTGAGCCTTTCCAGAATGTGTTGGGACAATTCTTCGATCAATTGGCGCTCCATCGTCTCCCGCGCCGCATCGGCGGCGAAGAATTGAGTGGCCGGAATGTCATAGGCGTCCAAGGCGCGTTCGGACCCACGCGCAATTTCGCGCGGCGGTGGGCCAACGTCAAAAAGGAACCAATTCGCGGTGGCAGTAACGCGCACGCGGCTGGCGGCACCATAGATGTTATAGCCCTGGATTTCTACGCCGTAGCCGAACCCGACTCGCAGATCATATTTCGCGGGCACCAAACCGCGCCCATTGGGGGCAAGGCTCTGTTCCAATCGCCGGCGTAGCAACTGCCCTTGGCGTTCGGTGATCAGGCCAATCTTCACGGCAGCAAGCGATGCTGTGACTTGCGCATCTTCTTGCGTTCCGCCCCGGGCATGCATTGCCCGAAAGCCGCAGCCTGTCACCAGCAGCGGCAGGCCAAGGGCGACAAGGGCGCGTCTAGACGACAAAATTGACCACCCTTCCGGGCACATAAATGCGCTTCTTGATTGGCTTGCCGCCCACAGCACGCTGCACATTTTCTTCAGCCTCGGCGGCAGCGAAGATTGCTTCTTCGCTGGAACCAACTGGCACTTCAATGGTGGAACGGAGCTTGCCCAGCACCTGCACGGCCAGTGTAACACTTTCCGCGACCAGCAGCGCGGAATCCGACTCCGGCCAGGGGAGTTCCGCCACCAGTGATGTGTCACTGGGCCGCAGCAATGACCAAACCTCCTCTGCCAGATGCGGCATCATCGGCGCGGAAAGCCGTGCCAGCGCCTCGAGCGCTTCGCGCTTTGCCCCACCTGGCGCATCCTTCGCCGCTTCAATGGCATTGGCAAATTCATAGAGTCTCGCGACAGCGACATTGAAGGCGAAGGTCTCCAAAGCCTCGGTCACGGTTGCAATGGCGCGATGTGTGGCGCGCCGCAAAGCCTTGCCGGCTTCCTCTGGCGCGGTGCCGGCGGGTGGTAGGACGGGGAGTGCCGCCTCCACAATGCGAAACACGCGCTGCGTGAAGCGATAAGCGCCGGCCACGCCCGCTTCCGTCCATTCCATATCGCGTTCGGGTGGATTGTCGGAAAGGATGAACCAGCGCGCCGTATCCGCCCCGTATTTCGCGATGATCGCGCCGGGGTCCACCGTATTGCGCTTGGATTTGGACATGGCCTCAACCCGGCCAATCGTCACGGCTCCGGTGCCGCCCTTCAGGGTCGCGCTGCGCGTGCCATCGGCGCCAATGGCAAAGTCAACTTCTTCCGGGTAGAGCCAGCGGCCATCCGCACTCTTATAGCTTTCATGCTGGACCATGCCCTGCGTGAAAAGCCCGGCGAAAGGTTCATCCACGGAAAGATGGCCTGTTTCCTTCATGGCGCGGGAGAAGAAACGCGAATAGAGCAAATGCAAAATCGCGTGTTCAATGCCGCCGATATATTGATCAACCGGCAGCCAGCCATCCACGGCGCCTTTGATCACTGGTTCTGCCGCGCGGGGGGAGCAGAAGCGCGCGTAATACCATGATGAGTCAACGAAAGTGTCGCAGGTATCCGTCTCTCGCCGCGCGGGCTTGCTGCATTTCGGGCAGGCCACATGCTTCCAACTTGGGTGATTATCCAAGGGATTGCCGGGCTTCGCAAAATCCACATCTTCCGGCAGGCGCACCGGCAATTGCTCATCCGGCACCGGCACCACGCCGCAATCATCGCAATGGATGAAGGGGATGGGGCAGCCCCAATAGCGCTGGCGTGAAACACCCCAATCACGCAACCGCCAATTCACAACGCCCTGGCCGGCGCTGAGCTTTTCCAATTCGTCAATCACGCGGCGCTTGGCCGCGGCAACACCCAGCCCATCCAGAAAGCCCGAATTATACGCAATACCATCTTCGGTATGCGCGACATCGCCCACCGAAAACGTGGCGGCATCTGCGCCCGGGGGCAGCACAACGGGCGTCACGGAAAGCTCATATTTGCGTGCGAAATCAAGGTCGCGCTGGTCATGCGCGGGGCAGCCGAAAATGGCGCCCGTACCATATTCCATCAGCACGAAATTCGCGATCCAGACCGGGTATTCTTGCCCATTGAAGGGGTGCTTGACCCGAAAGCCCGTATCGAAGCCGCGCTTTTCCGCCTGTTCGATCGCCGCTTCCGATGTGCCCATGCGGCGACATTCGGCGATGAACTCGGCAGCCTTGGCATTGCGCGCGCCAGCCGCAGCGGCGAGCGGGTGTTCAGCCGCCACCGCTAAGAACGACATGCCAAAAAGTGTGTCGGGGCGTGTCGTAAAAACCTCAATATCGGTGAGATCGCCCGCCGCCTCAGTTAGCGCAAACTTCACCCGCGCCCCTTCACTCCGCCCGATCCAATTGGATTGCATCAGCTTCACGCGTTCCGGCCAGCGATCCAGCCTGCTGAGCGCCTCCAGCAAATCCGGCGCAAACTTTGTGATGCTCAAAAACCATTGGCTGAGCTGTTTCTTTTCCACCAGCGCGCCAGACCGCCAGCCACGGCCATCAATCACCTGTTCATTGGCGAGCACGGTGCCATCCACTGGGTCCCAATTCACCCAGCTTTCCTTGCGCTCCACCAGGCCGGCGCGCCAGAAATCCAGCAGCAATTTCTGCTGACGTCCGTAATATTCCACATCGCAAGTCGCGAATTCCCGCGCCCAATCCAGCGAAAGCCCCATGCGCTGCAATTCCGCGCGCATATTGGCGATATTGTCATAGGTCCATTTGGCGGGATGGATGCCGCGTTCGCGCGCCGCGTTTTCCGCGGGCAAGCCAAAAGCGTCCCAGCCCATGGGATGCATCACCAAATGCCCGCGGGCACGCTTGTAGCGCGCCACCACATCGCCCAGCGTGTAATTGCGCACATGGCCCATATGGATCTTGCCGCTGGGGTAGGGGAACATCTCCAGCACATAGTATTTGCGCGCGCCAGCCGGCGGCACATCGGGCACCACAAAGCAGGCGCGATCCTGCCAGGCCTGCTGCCAGCGCGGCTCGGCTGAGTGGAAATCATAACGCGGCGCGGCTTTTTCGGCCGCTGCAGGGGTATCGTTCATGTCAAGCGAAGGCCAATGCGGAAAGGGAGACTACAGCCTGATTAGAACATAAACCGCCCCGGGGAAATCGGGCCCTGATCTTCACGCGCTGTCCCGCCCATGGCATGAAAGCCTTATGCCCTACCTCATGATGTTCCTGGTCCTCAGCTTCCTGACGCTGCTTGCCACCTGCGTCATGCTATGAAGCGCCGCTTCCTTGCTGGTTTGGCGCTATTTGCGCTCGCGGCCTGCGGCGACCTGCCGCAGCCCTTCCGCGGCAATCCGGGCGGCATGGCGGGCCGCCTGGTGGTGCCGCCCCCCTATCGCGTGGCGGTCCCAATCCCTGACGCCGCAATGCTAACCGGTACCGAATCGGAGGCCTTTGCCAGCGCCATCGCCCAGGCCCTGCTGCGGCGAGAGGTCCCGGCAGTGGCGGAAGACCCCCTGCCGCTGGATTGGCGCCTTTCCGTGGATATGCGCCTTGAAGGCAACCGTGTGGTGCCCCGCTACGCCCTGTTCGACCCCGATGGTGCCCCGCAGGGCGTGGCTGAGGGCAGCGCCATCCCCGCTCGAGAATGGTCGCGTCCAAATCCCGCGCTTTTGGCTGATGTTGCCAATGATGCTTCTCGTCGCGCGGCGGATTTGCTGCTGAGGGCGGAGGCCGCGCGCAAATCCTCGGCGCCCTCGGCCCTGACTTCTGCTGGCCCGCCAAGGGTGTATTTACTGCCAGTGCGGGGTGCCCCTGGCGATGGCAATGAAAGCCTCACGGCGCGCATGCGCGAAGCCTTGGGGGATTATGGCATCCTGGCCCAGGATGTGGCTGATGGTGCGGGTTTTGCCGCCGATGGGCGCGTCAATGTCGTACCCGTGGGGCGCGGCATGCAAAGGGTGGAGATCCTTTGGATCATCTCTCGCCGTGATGGGCAGGATTTGGGCCGTGTTTTGCAGATGAATGAAATCTCGGCAGGGCTTTTGGACCGGCATTGGGGCGATATCGCCTTTGCCGCAGCGAATGAGGCCGCAGGAGGGGTGCAGCGCGTGATTGAAAATGCTGGCGGCATGCCAGCGCGCGACGCTTCCGGCCAGCGCGCCCAACAGCCGAATGCCGCGCCAGGTGGCCTTGCCCTGCCGCCCCGCGCGGCGGCGCTTCCCAGGCCCGAGCCAGCGCAATGACCCGCCCGCGCATCCTGCTGCTGGGGGCAGGCGGGCATGGCAAGGCGATGGCTGATTTGCTGCTGGCGGATGGCCGTTACGATGTCGTGGGTTTTGTGGATGCCGCGCCCAAGGCGAGCCAGGTATTGGGCCTGCCGGTTCTGGGTGACGAAAGCCTGCTTGTCGCGCTGGCCATCCAAGGCGTTTCGCTGGCCCATGCAGCGGTTGGGGATAACGCGCAGCGCTTGGCTGCGGCGGGCCGGCTTTGCGCTGCTGGATTTGCCCTGCCAAGCCTGACCCACCCCGCCGCCTTGATCGGCCATGGCGCGCGGGTCGGGCAGGGCGCGGCCATCCTCGCCCGCGCCTTAATTGGGCCAGAGGCGGAGATTGGTGCGTTCGCCCTCGTCAATACCGGCGCCATTGTGGAACATGATTGCGTGGTGGAAGAAGCCGCGCATATCGGCCCTGGCGCGGTGTTAGCCGGGGGCGTGCGGGTTGGGGCGGGTGCGCTGATTGGCGCGGGTGCGGTGGTCAGGCCAGGTGTGGTGATTGGCGCGGGCGCGGTAATTGGTGCCGGTGCGGCGGTGGTGGAGGATGTCGCCCCAGGCGCGCGGGTGATGGGTGTGCCGGCGCGCCCTGTTCAGGGGCCAGAGATATAGCGCGCGAAATCCGGCCCGGGGATGCCTCGGCGTAGCGGCACGCAGCCGGTCGGCGGATCGGCGTGGAAATGCCAGCCCTGATACTGGAGCTCTCCCAAAAAACGATCCAGGTGCCGCATGGCGCCATTCGGCAGATCATGCAGCACCAGCATCACCGGTTCAGGTGCGGCGCGCAGCATCGCATGGGCAGTGGCCGGCCAGCCATCAGCATCGCGGAAATCGCCGGGCACGGCATTCCACAGTACCATCGTCGCCCGTTGCGCCATCAAATGCCGCGCAGCCGCCCCATTCAACAAATGCGCGCCCAGGGCTCCACCGCCGCCATTGGGGCGGAAATAGCGCTCCGGCGCGGCAAGATCGCCCAGCAGCGCATCGGTTTCCGAGATTTCATGCAGCGCTTCGGTGGCGCTGCGCCGCCCCAGCGGCGCGCCATGCGTTAGCGTATGATTGCCGATCACATGCCCGGCATCGCGCGCCTGTTCGGCCAATGCGCGCGCTTTAGGATCGCGGAGCTTTTCACCAATCACAAAAAACAGCGCCGGGATGCGTCGGCGCGCGAGCACCTCCAACACCCCGGGGGTTGCCTCAGGCTCCGGTCCATTATCGAAGCTGAGACATATCTCCTTAGTGTCTGTCCGGTTCACTGCCGTTCACCGAACAGACACTAAGATTTTGTTTGGTCGCATTTCCCGAGTCGCCAAGCGCTTCCGCTTGGCTTGGAAATGCTCCTGCTTTAGTCGCATTTCCCGAGTCGCCAAGCGCTTCCGCTTGGCTTGGAAATGCTCCTGCTTTAGTCGCATTTCCCGAGGCGCCAAGCGCTTCCGCTTGGCTTGGAAATGCTCCTGGTACATTAGTCGCTAACGGTATTGGTCAGCGTGCCGATGCCCTCAATCGTCAGTTCCATCACATCGCCCGCCTTCATGGTTTGCGGCGGCTCCATGGCATAGCCCACACCTTCGGGCGTGCCGGTCATGATCACATCGCCGGGCAGCAAGGTGAAGCCGGAGGAAAGCTGGTGAATGATTTCCGTGACGTCGAAAATCATCTTGCTGGTGCGGCTGGACTGGCGCTGTTCGCCATTCAGCTTCAGGCTGATCGCCAGATCCGCCGCGTTCAGATCACTGGCCGGCACAATCACCGGCCCCAGCGGGCAGGAACGATCCAGCGACTTGCCCTTGAACCATTGCCCATGGCGGCGCTGTAAATCGCGCCCGGTCACGTCATTGCCGATGGTCCAGCCATAGACATGCTCCAGCGCTTTTTCCTTAGGGATGTCACGCCCGGCTGTGCCGATAATCGCCACCAGCTCAACTTCGTAATCGAGCCATTTGGTCACACCCTCATGCGTTGGCACATTGGCACCGGGGGCAATCACGCAATCGGCGGCCTTGGTGAAGAATTGCGGGTATTTCGGCACTTCGCTTTGCGTAATGCCGCGCGTGCGATCGCCTTCCGCGACGTGATCCATGTAATTGCGCCCGACGCAAAACACGTTGCGGCGCGGCTTCGGGATTGGGGCTTGCAGCGCCACACTCGCCAGCGCCAGCAGCGCATTGGCGGGCGGATTGGCAGCAAGGGCGCGAATCGCGGCCAGCATGGCGGCGCCGCCATCAATCACGGCCAGCATGTCGCGCGCCGGCGGTATCGCAACGGCCAAGTCAAGCACGCGCCCGCCCGAAAGCAGCACACCCGCGCGGCTTCCGGCCGCATCGGCAAAGGTGATCAGGTTCAAGGCAGCCATCTGGTTTCCCCATATTGAGCAAGGCGGGCAGGCAAGCGCGGCCAGGGCTTTAGCGCAAGCCCCGTGCCTGGGTCAGGGGGCATGAAAGCGCGCAAGGCGCACTGCGGTATGCCCGCGCGGCGCGATCGGCGTTGGCACAACCAACAGGCAATTATCATACGGCGTGCGAATTTCTCGCGCGCCGTCATGGGCAATCACCGTGCCCGCTTCGGGGATAACCTCGCCGCCGCGAAATTCCCGCACGAACATGAAATTATGTGATGTCGCGGTCACGGTTTCCGTGACGCGCGCAAGCAGCGGGGGCTCCGGCCACGGCGCCGGGGTAGAGCCCAGAATGCCACAAAACCCAATCGCGCGGTGCGCGCTTTGCGCCGTGGCGGCAACCGTTGCTGCTTCCCAATGCTGGCCGGCTTCCACCAGCACCGCGGCAGCGCTGCTCCTTGGTTTGGTGAAGCGCGCATGATCCACCAGGCGCCGCCCGGCCATATGTCCAGGATCAGCGACTGTCAGGCGCGGTGTGCCGAGCGATTGCCCAAGCCGGATCGCCTGCGGCGTATCAGCCACCAAACTCAGCGGATCGGATGGCCAGAGCATGGAATGCAGATCCACCAACACATCCACGCTTTCAATCACCGGCAGCAAGGTGCGGACCCGGCGCATTTCGCGCGAATCGCGTGGGCTTTGCAGCCTATCCTCGCCCCAAAGCCGGTTCAGATCTTCTTCCAGATAGCGCGTGGCGGTCGGGTTTTCTGGATCAAAGGCCTGGAAGGCATCGGTATTTGCAAAGATCAGGCTAAGTCGCCCGCGTTCCGGCTGGATGCCGGCGGCAAGCAGCTCGGCCAGTACAATGGCGCCCGCGATTTCATTGCCATGCGTCAGCGCCACCAGCGCCAGATGCGGGCCAGGTGCTGCGGCGGTAAAGGACCAAACGCCGGGAATGCCGCAATTGCCGCCAAGCCAAGGGCGTAGATCGGGCGCGGCGATCCCTACCGCGAAATGCGGCAAGGCTTTCCCCCCAGCCTCGGCGGTGGTGGATTGCGTCCCAAGCAAACTTCCCCTCAATTATGGTTTCTGGTGTCGAAGTTTATACAAGTCACGCGACACGTCTATCCCGGGGGTTGTTACAGAAATGGGTCAGCAAACGCCGCGCGCACCGCGCATTGCCATTCTGGGCCTTCATCTGGAGGCAAATGCCTTCGCGCCAGTCACGGTCAAGGAAGATTTCGCCCGCCAATGCCTGGAAAGGGGGGAGGCGATATCGCGACTCGCGGGTCAGCCTGTCAGCCATTTGCCGTCGGAAATTCCGGGTTTCTATAAGCGCATGGATGAAACCGGGCCCTGGGTGCCCGTGCCGATTCTGGTGATGGCGGCACCGCCTGGCGGCCCCATTGATCAAAGCCTGCTCAATGATGCGTTTGATGAAATGCGCGCGGGTTTGGCGGCGGCTTTGCCCTTGGATGGTGTCTATATCGCCAATCATGGCGCGAGCAGCGCGACAGGCGATGAGGATAGTGATGGCACCATGGCCGCGATGGTGCGCGCCATTGTGGGGCCTGTAGTGCCGATCCTTTGCACCCATGACCTTCATTGCAATATCAGCGAAAAGCTGATCGGCGCGGTGGATGCCTTCATCGGCTATCGCACCAACCCGCATGTGGATATGCGCGAACGCGCAGCCGACGCGGCCGACCTGCTGCGCGAGGCCATGGGCGGCGCGCGATTCGCGCGCGGTTTCGTGCGCCTGCCCATCACGCCGCCATCGGTCAGTCTGTTGACGGCGCGCGGCCCCTATGCGGATCGCATGGCGGAATGTGAGGCGCTGATGGCGCGCGGTCCACGCATTGCCAATGCGTCCATCTGCGGCGGCTTTGTTTTTTCCGATTTGCCCAAATGCGGCATGACCGTGATTGTCACGGTACGTGGCGGGGATCAGGCGCTGGCTGACGCAGCGGCGCAGGAAATTGCCCGCGCCACCTGGGCTGATCGGCAGCGCTATGTGGCCAATCTTTCATCGCTGGCAGATGTGACGGCGCGCGCCAAAGCGGCAGGTGAGGGCGCTGACCCCGTGCTGATTGCCGATGTGGCCGATAATCCCGGTGGCGGCGGGCGCGGCAATACTGGCTATGTGCTGCGCGCCCTGCATGAAGCGGGTGTCGTGGGCGTGGTGCTGGCCAATTTCGTTGATCCTGACTTGGCCGCGGAAGCGCATCGGCTTGGCGAAGGGGCGCGCTTCACTGCCACCTTCAACCGCAATCCCTCCGAATTTTCCGCACCCTTCTCCGCCCCCGCCCGCATCCTGAAATTATCCGACGGCAAGGGTATTGGCCGGCGCGGCACCATGGCCGGGCGCGCCTTTGATCTTGGCCCGGCGGCGCTGCTGGAATTGGAAGGCAGCGGTATCCGCGTGGTGGTCGCAAGCCTCCGCCGCCAATGCCATGAACCGCGCATGATTGAGATGTTGGGTGTGGATATCGCCGCTGCGCGGGTTGTGGTGGTGAAGTCGCGCGGCCATTTTCGCGCGGGCTTTGATGAATTCTTCCCCGATGAGCGCATTCTTGAAGTGGATGTGCCCGGCCTCACCAGCCCGGTTCTGGTCAATTTCCCCTGGAAGCGCCTGCCGCGGCCAGTTTTCCCGATTGATCCCGGGGCGGGCTGGTCAGGGGCCGCGTAAGGCACCACATTCCCGACTACCCATTAAACGGAGAAACGCATCATGACCGCGACCATCATCACCACGCGCGACGGCGGCCCGCTGCATCTGAAGGGCGAGATCACCCTGAAGGGCGAACCCATTGAGGGTGGCGAGGCTTGGCTTTGCCGCTGCGGTGCGACCAAGAACGGCCCCTGGTGTGATGGCAGCCACAAGGCGGCTGGCATTCCATTGACCGGCGCGCCGGCCAAGCGCGAAGGCCGCGATATCTCTGGCGTGACTGGCGCCGTCAATCTGGACCCTCAGCCCAATGGATCGGTCCGCGCCTCCGGCCCCATGATTGTTCAGAATGCGGCGGGCGAGGAAATTGATCGCACGCCCCAGGCTTCCTTCTGCCGCTGCGGCCAGACCGCCAAGGCGCCCTATTGCGATGGCAGCCACAAGAAGGCGGGTTTTGTAGCGCCGTAATTTTTGTTGCCATGGAAGGCCGTCGCGCGGCTTGTGAGTTTCAAGTCACTCCTCACCGCCGCGCGCGGCGCACCTCGGCCACGGCACGCTCCAGATCGGCCAAGGGCACCGCGCCGGGGATGAAGGCATCGCCAATGATCAAGGCGGGTGTGCCTTCAATGCGCAGCGCGCGGGCCAATTCCAAATTGGCGTCAATGCGCTGCTGCAAGGCAGGGTCCAGCATATCGCGCTGCCAGCGCGCGATATCCATGCCGATACGCTCGGCCTCTGCGCGCATCGCGGCTTCGGTCGGCTCGCCACGCAAAGCCATCAGGCGTTCGTAGAATTCATTGTATTTTCCCTGGCGTTGCGCCGCCAGCAAACCACGCGCGGCAACAACAGAAGCCGGGCCCAACACGGGCAAATCCTTCATTACCACGCGGACATTGCGGTCCTTGCGCAGCAATTCAGTCATCTCGCCGGCCAGCCTTTTGCAGAAGGGGCAGCGCGCATCGAAGAATTCCACAATTGTGACATCGCCGCGCGGATTGCCGCGCACCGGGTCGGCCGGGTTGCGCAAAAGCGCTGCCTCATGCGCGCGGATGCCCGTGGCGAGCGCCGAACTCCGGTCCATATCCTCGGCCGCTTGCAGCGCGCCCAAACCCTCCCGCAGCAAAGTGGGGTCGCGCTTCAGCGCATCGCGCAGGATGGCCAAGATTTCGGCGCGCTGCGCTTCCGTGAAGCCCTGGGCCAAGGCGGGCCCGGCCAGGGTTGCGGCGAAGGCGGAAAGCAGCAGGCGTCTTTGCATGATTATGGGTTCCGGCGTTGCATTGGCACCTAACCAAGCCCGGCTTGGGCCATGAGGCAAGACGCGATTCTCTCACCCCCACCCTTGGACTCGGCCACTTCTATGCTAATCCCTATCGGCGACGCGCTTGCTGGCGCGGCCAGTCAGGAAGAATAACCGAATGATGCAGGATGGCGGGAAGTTCAGATGGGGGCGGGCTGGGCTCGGCTTGGGGCTCGGCCTGATTCTGGCGGCTTGCCAGACGGTAGAATCCACCGTGGATCGCACGGTTGAGACGGTAACCGGCCGATCCTCTATCCCCTTTGGCACACCGGGCCATGTTGCGGGCTTCCTGGGCGGTGTGGCTGCGGATGAACCCCGTGCGGCGATTGTGGCGCGCGATATTCTCTCAAGCGGTGGCTCGGCCGTGGATGCCGCAGTGGCTGGGGCCTTCACCTTGGCGGTCACGCTGCCCTCCCGCGCCGGGCTTGGTGGCGGCGGCGCTTGCGTGGTGTTGGATGCGCAGCGCGGTGTGGCGCGCTCCATCGTCTTCCCAGCCGGCGCGCGGACCGAGATACCCTCTGGCACCGACCGTCCTGCCGCTCTCCCCGCCATGGCGCGTGGGCTTTTCGGCATGCATCTCAATGCCGGGCGCTTCAAGATCGAGGATCTGATCCGCCCCGCCGAGGATTTGGCGCGGTTGGGGACAGAAATCAGCCGCACATTGGCCGATGACCTGGCGGTGGTGGCCGGACCCTTGCTCGCGGACCCCAGCGCCCGGCAGATTTTTGGCCGCGCTGGGGGTGGGGTGCTGAAACTCGGTGACCGCATTACTCAGCCGGATTTGAGTGCCACACTGGCGCAACTTCGCGCCTCGGCACTTGGCATTGGCGATCTTTATCAAGGCAATCTCGCGGAACGCCTGGTGGAGGGTTCTGTCATGTCCGGCGGCGGTCTGACCGATGCAGAACTCCGTGCCACCCGCATCCGCGCCGGTAGTGCAACGCGTACCGCATTGTTGTCGGATCTGGTGCTGCTCAGCACTGACGCATCGCTGGGCATGCAGGGGGCGCTGGAAGCGGCCCTCGCGGGCCAGGGGGTGGGGGCTGACACCAGCGCCGGGTCCGGGGCAGGGGCTTCGCTGGTCACGCTGGACCGCGAAGGCAATGCGGTTTCCTGCGCCTTCAGCATGAACAATTTGTTTGGCACGGGCCGCGTGGTGCCGGGCACCGGGATTTTGCTGGCCGCCGCACCGGGCATCGGCCAGGTGCAGGCCGCCCCCTTGCCGGTCGCGATTCTGGCGCGGTCCGATTTGCGCCGCTTCCGAGCCGCTTCTTCCGGCAGTGGCGGGCAAGCGGCCTTGGCCGCAACCGCCATGCCTTTGGCCGCTGTGCAGCGCCGGGGTGGCCCAGCCGACCCCTATGCCGGGGTGCCGGCGCCAGGCCGAGGCGTGACCATTTCCTGTGCAGGGCTGGTGCCCACCAACGGTCCCGCTTGCATCGGCGCTGTGGATCCGCGCGGTGGCGGGGTGGCACTTGGCAGCTTTGGGCGCTGATCATGGCGCTCAAGACCGGTCGCGGGGCTGAGGCACCGCCCTTCCTGGTGATGGATGTGATTTCGGCGGCCAATGCGCGCGCCGCCAGCCTGCCACCCGGCGCGCCCGGGATCATCCGCATGGAGGTCGGCCAACCCAGCACCGGCGCCCCGCGTGGCGCGGCTGAGGCTGCGATCCGCGCGCTCAATTCAGGCGCGCCGCTGGGCTACACGGAAGCCTTCGGGTTGATTTCACTCCGCGAACGCATCGCGCGACATTATCTGGATCATTACGGGCTGGTTGTGCCGGCACGGCGCATTGCGGTGACCATGGGCGCTTCTGGCGCTTTTCCGCTGGCCTTTCTCGCGGCCTTTGATCCAGGCGATGCCATTGCCATGGCGGCACCCTTCTACCCGCCCTATGCCAATATCCTGCAAGCGCTGGGGATGCGCCCGCAATTGCTGGAATGCGATGCGACAACACGGTTCCAGCCAACCGTCGCAATGCTCGAAAAGCTGGACCCTCGCCCTGCCGGGCTGATCATCGCCAGCCCCTGCAACCCTGCCGGCACCATGCTGGCGCCTGATGAATTGGCGGCGATTGCGCGCTGGTGCCATGCAGAAGGCGTGCGGCTGATCAGCGATGAAATCTATCATGGGCTGAGCTGGGGCTCGGTTGCGGAAAGCAGTGCGGCAGCCTTCAGCGAAAGCGCTGTGGTGGTGAATAGTTTTTCCAAATACTGGTCCATGACCGGCTGGCGCATCGGCTGGCTGCTGCTGCCTGAGGATCTGATCCGCCCGGTGGAATGCCTGGCGCAGAACATGTTCATCAGCGCGCCGCATATCGCCCAGGTTGCGGCGGAAGCCGCCATGGATTGCCGCGAAGAATTGGAAGGCAATAAGGCCGCCTATGCACGCAGTCGCGCCGCGCTTTTGGCGGGCCTGCCGCGCGCGGGGTTTGACCGGATCGCAGCGGCTGATGGCGCGTTTTACCTATGGTACGATGTCTCGGCACTCACCAATGATAGCGCAGCCTTTTCGGCTGCCATGCTGGAGGGTGCGGGGATTGCTGCCACCACCGGGCTTGATTTTGATAGGGGCCGCGGCGGGCGCTTTTTGCGCTTTTCCTATTGCGGGCGCGAAGCAGATATGGCGGCGGCGCCCGAACGGTTAGCGCGTTGGTTGGGACGATAAGGATTTTTCAGCCGGACCGCCGCTTGCGTTCGATCTGTTCCACCTTGGGCCAGATGGATTTGAACAGCGCTTCACGGAGCGACATATCACCGCGATCCGCCGGCGCGTAATCCGGGTGCAATTCGCGCGCGAGTACGCGACGCAGCGCATCAAAACGCTGCCGATCCATCTCATCGGCTTCTTCGGTCAGCATGCGCGCCTCAGCGGCCAAGGCGCGGCGCTTCCAGGCTTCGCGCTCCGCAATTAGCAGCCGGCAGGCATCGCGGAGTTTTTGCATATTCTCCCGCTCGGCCATCAGCACGCGGGCGGCTTCGCGTAGCTTATCCATTAACTTCTGCTGGTCAGCATCACAGGCGGGGCTGGGGGGTGGTGCAAGGTTCAGGGCTTCTGGCGGCACTCCGCTGTCCGGCGGGCCGCCACGGCGGAGCACGTTGCCGTTTCCATGGCTGGATGTGCCGGGTTTGCGTGCTGCCGGTGGGCCTTCGATACGCGCAACCGGCCACCAGCCATCATCCTCAATGGCGCCCACGACGCCGGAACGTTCCATCCGCTCAAGATAGTCGAGCGCCAGGCTCCAGCGGATGGCAAGCCCATCCGCTAGGGTGCTGGTATTGATGCGCGGTTGGCGGCGCACATAGCGCACGGCATCAGCGTAACTGGCAATCGGCATTTTCCACCATTGGGCGACCCAGGCTGGATCACTTTATGCATTTTCGCGCTGATTGATTAAGCATCCGTGAAAGGCGGTTTCGTTGCTGCCAAAAACTTAACCTGCGATGATTTCGCTGCAGCAATCCCAGCCCGAACCCGCGTGAGAAACGCGGCTAAGGATTAGCCAAAGCAGTAAAGTGCTGCTGTCTATTTGCTTTGTAGGTCTGGCAGAAGCTGTTTGTTCAACGCTTTGGGCAAAGATAGCGCCTTTCCGGCAGGCAGATCTTCATCCGGCAGTGCCTTGTACAATGCCTCCAGCCTTTTCTGGCTTGCTTCATTGTCTTCATCGATCACAAAGCGTGCCTCTGCGGCCAGGGCGCGATGTTTCCAGGCCTCACGCTCAGCGATCAGAAGGCGGCAGTTATTACCAAGCTTGTAGTTTTTATCACGCTCTTCCGCCAGCGCACATATGGTTTCGTGGAGTTTTTCCATCAAAAGCCGTTGCACTTGATCATGAGCCGCCTGGTTAGGGGTCATTGCAGTGGTTTGCCCTTCCGTCCTTTCGGACGGGGCGGGTGCGTTTTGTGCCGGCGCTGTGGGTTTTTTCGTGGAAGCAGTGATGGATTTCTGTGGAGGGCTGAAAGCTTCCTTGCGCAGCACAGGCCACCAGCCATTTTCCTGCATATCACCAATAATGCCTCGGCGCTTCATTTCCTCAAGACAATCAAGCGCCAAGCTCCAGCGGATGCCAAGGCCATCCGCCAGACTATTGGTGCTGATGCGCGACTGGCGTCGCACAAAGCGCATGGCATCATCGTAGGAAGCAGGCGTCATTTTCCACCAAAGGTGATCTTGGCTGATCACATTTGGCAAAGTTTCGTCTATTTTTCTTAAGTTTTCGTGAACGGCCAGACAGATTGCAGATGAAACTTTACCCTGCGGTGATTTTGGCCGCCCGCACCACCTCGGCCCAGGCGGCAGTTTCGCGTTCCATGCGCGCGGCCAAGGCTTCCGGCGAGGAAGGCACCACCAGCGCGCCGGCATCAAAGGCGCGTTTACGGATGGTGGGGTCGGCCAGCACCTCATTCAATTTCTGCGCAAGCAGCCGCGCCACCGGTTCCGGCGTGCCGCGCGGTGCGAACAGGCTGAACCAGACATTGAGGTCGAGGTCCGCCAGCCCTTCTTCCTTGGCCGAGGGAATATTCGGCATGCCGGGATGGCGTTCATTGGAACTGACGCAAAGTGCGCGCAGCTTGCCATCCGCGACCAGTGGCGTGAGTGGCGGCGGTGAATTCATGTAGAAATGCACGCGCCCCGCAATCAAATCTCGGATCGTCTCTCCGGTGCCGCGATAGGGCACATGCAGCATGTCAATGCCAGCGCGCAGCTTCAGCAATTCCGCGCCCAGATGATGCATGGACCCAACGCCGGCGGACGCATAGGTCAGATCGCCTGGCCTTTGCTTGGCATAGGCGATGAACTCACGCATCGACGCGACCGGCACGGAAGGGTGTGTCACGAAAAGCTGCGGTGTATCCGTGATCTGCCCGATGGGTAAGAAATCCCGCGCCGGAACAATACCGCCAAGCGTGCCAACCGCGACCCGCCCTGTCATAGTGCCGCAATAGCCACACAGCAGCGTATGGCCATCTGGGCGCGCTTGCAGCACGGAAGTGAGCCCGACCACATCATTCCCGCCTGGGCGGTTTTCCACCACCATGGAACCGCCCAAAGCGCGGCCAAGCTGATCGGCAATGAGCCTGGCGCTGAAATCCGTGCCGCCGCCAGCGGGGGATGGGACCACCAGCGTGATGGGCCGATTGGGGAAGGTATCCTGAGCGCGGACCAGCGCGGGCGCGCCGAGCAGGCCAAGTGCCGCACCTGTCAGCGTACGGCGGGAAATCCTGTGCTTCATTGGCGTATCCCTTTTTTCAGACCGCGCCGGCAGCGGTAACGCCGCCATCCACGATAAGCTCTGTCCCCGTCACGTGCTTCGCTTCGTTGGAAACAAGGAACAGCACCGCATGGGCAATATCCCAGCCATCGCCCATTTTGCCGAGCGGCACTTGCGCATCGCGCTTGGCGATCAGCGCGGCGGCGTCATTGCCGCCCAATTGGCGCACCAGCCGGTGTTCGACCAAAGGTGTGTGCATCAGCCCCGGCACCACGGTGTTGCAGCGCACACCCGCCTTGGCGTTTTCAATGGCGACCGATTTTGACAAGGCCACAATGCCGTATTTGGTCGCGCTATAGGCAACATGGGGCCGCGCCGCCTGCATGCGATAGCCGGCGATGGAGGAGATATTCACAATCGCACTCCCCGGCTGCTTCTTCAGATGCGGGAGGGCGAATTTACAGCCGAGGAAAGCAGATTTCAGGTTGAAATCCACCTGCCGGTCCCAGACTTCCTCTGACATGGATTCCGCGCCGCCGGGGTGTGAGCCGCCCACATTATTGACCATGATGTCCAACTGGCCATAGCGCGCAATGCAGGCTTCCACCGCGGCCCGGAAGCTTTCGGAATCAAGCACATCGCAGATACCCGCTGTCGCTTCCCCGCCTTCGGCTTTGATGATGCCGATGGTTTCCTCAACCGCCGCCGGGTTATTGTCCAGGCCAAACACCTTGGCCCCCTGGCGCGCGAGCAGCACGGCTGTCGCCTTGCCATTGCCCCAACCGGGGCCGACCGAACCCGCGCCGGTAACGATGGCGACCTTGCCTTTGAGACTGAGCATGGGGGTTTCCTCCTGAGTTTTGCGGCATAAAGCATCCCCCGCCTTTCAAGGCGCGTCCACCCCTGCCTAGAATTCCAACAAAAAACCGTCCCGTTGCCTGAAACTTAAGCATGGCGTGTGAAGCGATCTGGCGGGCTTTTAAGCCAAACCAGCACAATCAGTGCGTGCATTTCATGGCACGTTGATTGCTTAGTGGTGCGCAGCGCAGCTCCGCTCAGACGGTAGCTTCAGGTTGGCGTGCCATCGTCATTCTTCGGAAGGCGGCGGGTGCTGGTGTGGTTCCCGTCCGTGGAGGGTTGAACCATGTGCGATCGTCTTGGACCAATGATTATGCCGGATTTCGCCGCGCTTGCGCCGGCGATGAAGGCAAGCCGCAGAGGCATGCTGAAGGCCACCGGAGCCGCAGTGCTCACCATGGCGGCCTTTGGCGGCGATGCCATGGCCCAGGGGCGCGGCAGCCTGAAATCCACCCATGGCACGGGCTTCTGCAATCTCAATCTTTTCCTGGCGCATTCGCTGCAAATGGCGCGTGAGGATGGGCTTGAAATCCAATTCGTGAATACGCCGACC
>CAIYMY010000095.1 GCA_903927465.1 uncultured Rhodospirillales bacterium
CAGCGATGGAGCCGCTTATGGCTCGAAGTTAGGCAATCACCATGCCAAACGCGTTAGTCGGCCTTGATCCCGGCTTCGCGCACAATCTGCGCCCAGCGCGCCATATCGGCGGCGACCAGCGCGGTGAAGCCAGGGCGGTCCAGCCGATTGGGGGCAGCGCCCAATTCGACCAGGCGTTCATTGATGGCGGGCGCGGCCAGGCTTTCCAACAGCGCGGCATTCAGCCGATCCGCGACCGGCGCCGGAATGCCGGCCGGGCCGCTGATGCCGAACCAATTTGCCGCGACCAATTGTCCCAGGCCAAGTTCCGCCACCGAGGGCACATCGGGCCACCGAGGCAGGCGTTCAGGCGTGGTCATGGCGAGCAGGCGGAGCCGCTCATTGCGCCCAACATCGGGGATGGCGGCGATCAGCCCATCAATATTGCCCGCGATCACATCAGTCGCCGCCGGCGCTGCACCGCGATAGGGCACATGGGTGATATCCACCCCCGCCAGCCGCTTCAGGATTTCCAACTTGGCGTGGGAAGACGTACCATTGCCATTGGACCCAAAGCGGATGCTGCCCGGCTTGTCGCGTGCGGCGGCGATCAGCGCGGGCAGGCTCTGCCAGGGGCCGGTGGCGGAAACCGCAATCGCACTCGGCACCGCGGCGAGCAGACCGATATGGGTGAAATCGCGCATCACATCATAGGGCATTGAAGGCAGGATGGCCGGCGCAATCCCCTGGGAGGCGATGTTGGACAGCAATATGGTGGTGCCATCGGGGGCGCTTTTCGCAACCGAATCACTGCCAACCACGCCGCCCGCGCCAGCGCGGTTTTCCACCACCACCGGCGCGCCAAGGCGGTTTTCCATCTCCCGCGCCACCAGCCGGGCGAGTAGATCCGCCGTGCCGCCGGGCGGGAAGGGAACAATGAAGCGAATGGGCCGCGCGGTTTGCGCGCCCGCCGCCAGCGCAGGGGTGGCAAGGATGGTGGCGAGGACGGCTCGGCGCTTGGTGGTTTTCATGTCGTGATCCCCCGGGAATTCAGGCTTTCCATAGACCAGAAGGCGCCGCCATGTCTTCATGGCGCGGGAGGATGCCATGTCACTTGCCTATGCGAGGAAGGGCCTGCTTGGGGTGCTGACCCCTCAGGCCAATACCACGGTGGAGCCGGAGTTTTCCGTGCTGCTGCCGCCAGCGACGGCGATGCTGACCGCGCGGCTGGTGAGTACGCGGCCCAGCCTGAATGATCGGCTGCGCGACTATGTCGCGGGGCTGGATCAAACCTGCACGCAATTCGCCAATGCGCCGCTGGGTGCCATCGCCTTTGCCTGCACGGGGTCTTCCTATCTGGTAGGACCCACAGCCGAGGACGCTGCCGTGGCGCGGCTTTCCGCCCGCGCGCCCTTCATCACTGCGGGCCGCGCGGTGTGTGACGCTTTCGCCGCGCTGGGCGCGAAACGCATCGGGCTGGTTTCCCCCTATTCGCCTGATCTGACCGAAGCCTCGGCGGCCTATTGGGTGGCTCGAGGTTTTGAGGTGGCGCGGGTTGTTTCCATCGCCACACCGGGCGCCGCCTTCCACCCGATCTATGCCCTGGCCGAGGGCGATGCCAGCGCGGCGCTTGCCGCCATGCAGGGCGCGGGGGCTGAGGCGATTATTCTGCTGGGTACCGGCATGCCTTCCCTCGGCGCCATTCTGGCGCAGCCGGAAGTGGAGGGCGCGCCAGTGATTTCCTGCAATCTGGCGCTGATGTGGCGCGCGATGGCGGCGCTGCGCAGTGAGGCCGCGGATGCGGCTTCACTCAAGCGCTGGATCAGCGGCGCTGATTGGCGCGCGCGTTATGCCGAAAGGCTCGGCGTGTAAGTCAGGGCCGCAGCGCTTCCGTCACCCCAATCATCGCATCGCGCGTGACAAACTGCTCCAGCTTCGCCGAATCCCAACCCTCAGTGCCCGCTGGGCGGCGCGGCACGACCAGGTAGCGTAGCTCCGCATTGC
>CAIYMY010000096.1 GCA_903927465.1 uncultured Rhodospirillales bacterium
CTGCATCAACGCCTCACCCACTGGGCTGCGCGGATCAGGAATGACCCGCCGAGACCCGCCCTGGGCCGGCTTGGCGCCAATCTCGACCTCGGTCGCAGGGCCACGCGTGGCCGGCACCGGCGCGGCTTCGGGCTGAGCCTGACGCTCAAACCCCGTCCGGCGGCCAAGCACGCCCCGCAGCCGCAGCACCAAAAAGGCCGCAACCATCGCGAAGAGAATCAGATCTATCGGCAAGCCACCCATGTTTTTGCTCCTTAGCCCTTAATCTAGGGTGCCATAGGCCCCAGGGCAACGCTTCGATCATGCCAAGCCGCAACGGAATCACCTGACCAACCTGGCCATTGCCCAAAAACAAGGCCGGTTGCAGCCAGCCGACGGCCTCGCTAGATCAAACACCTTTCAAACAAGGGTGATGAATGTGATTCTGCTTCGGCACGGGCAAAGCGAATTCAACCTGCTTTTCACCCAAACCCGCAAAGACCCAGGGATTATTGACCCCAAGCTGACACCGCTTGGTGAGACTCAGGCGGAAGAAGCCGCCGAGGCGCTTGCGCATGAAGGCATCAGGCGCATCATCGTCTCCCCCTATACACGCGCTTTACAAACCGCCCTGCCGGTGGCGCGGCGCCTCAAACTGCCGCTGACCGTGACGCCAACGGTGCGCGAACGCTACGCCTTCAGCTGCGATATCGGCCGGCCCGTGGCGGAACTGCGGCTCGATTTCCCCCATGTGGTGCTGGACCATATTGACGAAATCTGGTGGCCGCCCGTGGAAGAACCCGCCGAACAGGTGATTGATCGCGCCCAGTTATTCCGCGACGAAATGGCCGCTTTGCAGGATTGGTCCCATACCCTTGTTGTCTCTCATTGGGGCTTCATCCTGGCCTTCACGGGCAAAAGCGTCATGAATGGCCAAATGCTGCGCGTGGACCCGACCGAAGCGCCCCCCGCCGAGATCATCTGGAAGCATTGAACGGGAAGCCTTAAGGCCCTACCCGGCTTCCAGCCGATAGCCGCCCGCATCGGTCAGGAGAATCCGCGCCTCGGCTGGATTGGGTTCGATCTTCTGACGCAGCCGATAGATATGCGTCTCCAGCGTATGCGTGGTGACCTTGCTGTTATAGCCCCAGACTTCGCTCAGCAGGATTTCACGTGAAACGGGCTGCCCACCAGCACTGAGCAGGAAGGTCAGGATCGCCGTTTCCTTTTCCGTCAGGCGAATTTTCCGCCCGCGCTTCGGTTCCCGCAGCAGCTTGGCGGCAGGGCGAAACTCATAAGGGCCGATGACCGAGGCGGCATCTTCACCCTCGCTGCAACGCTGGATGTGTGCGCGCAGCTTGGCCAGTAAATCCTGCATTCTGAGGGGCTTGGTAATGGCATCATTTGCCCCGGCATCCAGGCAGCGCAGCACTTCTTCTTCCCCCAAAGCCCCGGCCAGCATGATGATGGGCATGCGCATGCCCGCACGGCGCAGCTTGGCGCAGAATTCGCGCGCCGCGCCGTCTGGCAGCCCAAGATCAAGCAGAATAGCGGCAAAACGGGCTCCATCGGCGCGGATCAGTGCCTCAGCCGCCGCAATGCTGGCAGCGCCAAGGGCAGCGAATTCGCCCCCAAAGGCCAATTGCTCAGCCAGGCTGGCCCGAAGCCTTTCATTGTCATCCACGATCAACACGGGATGCGGGGGGGTCATCGGCAGCAAGCCTCGTTTTTTCCTGTCATGAAGTGCTGCCAACATGAATGCAGCGCCCTGTTTTTGCGGCAACCAGAATGCCACCCGCCCGGCCCTGGCCGCAAGATATCACAAGATATCACAGGCGGGGGTGGACCCGTGGCGCGGTTCCTGCGGGCCGGGGGGTCGCAAAGCGCCGTATCAGTGCCACATTCACGCTGGCTTAATAAGCCCGTATTGGAACCCCATCACATGTCCTTGCAAGGTGGCCTTTTGCCCCAAAGCCCAGAACTCGTCCCCGATCCGCGCCGCCTAGCCATGCGCGGCGTGCATCGCGCCATTTCCGATCTGCGCCGCGGCACACCGGTGCTGATTTTCCAGAATGAGACAGCCTTGCTGGTCGGCACGGCGGAAACGCTCGGCGCTTCGGGGCTTGCAGATATCGCCTCAGGCGGCTTGGCGGCGCCAGTGCTGCTGCTTGCCCCCACGCGCGCAGCGGCCTTGCTGCGCCGGCCCGTGACCCAGGCCGAGGATCAGGCCGTGGTGGCGCTGCGCTTGCCAGCTTCGGCGCTGGACCCTGCCAGGCTGCGCGCCTTCGCCGACCCCACCGCCGAAAGCCTGCTGCCGGCTGAGGCTGAACAAGTCTCTCCGCCTCCACTCGCCGGCGCGGCCCTTGCCTTGGCGAAGCTTGGCCGGCTTTTGCCGGCGCTGGTCGCCGCCCCTGCCGCAGCGGGTGTGGCTGAGCGGCTTTCGCTGCTGTGTGTGCCGGCCGATGATATCTTGAGCTACCCCGTTAGCGCCGCTGCCAGCCTGAAGCGCGTGGCGGAAGCCCGCGTGCCGCTGGAAGATGCGCCGGAAGCGCGCATCATTGCCTTCCGTGCCGCCGATGGTGGGATTGAGCATCTCGCCATTCTGGTGGGCGACCCGGAAGCGAGCGCAGCGGCTGGGCAAGTGCCCTTGGTGCGCGCCCATTCCGAATGTTTCACGGGTGATCTTTTGGGCTCGCTCCGTTGCGATTGCGGCCCGCAGCTGCGCGGTGCCATCAAGCGCATGGCGGAAGACCCTGCGGGCGGTGTGCTGCTTTATTTGGCACAGGAAGGCCGAGGCATTGGGCTCGTGAACAAGCTGCGTGCCTATACAATGCAGGATCGCGGGCTTGATACGCTCGATGCCAATCGCGCGCTTGGCTATGGCGCGGATGAGCGGAACTTCCTGGTGGCGGCGACCATGCTGCGTGAAGTCGGCATCCCGCGCGTGCGGCTGCTGACCAATAACCCCGACAAGCTCTCAGGCCTTGCCGCTTGCGGGATTGAGGTGGTGGGCCGCGAAGCGCATAGCTTTGACCCGAATGGCGTGAATGACGCCTATCTGGACACCAAGGCGCGCCGCTTCGGCCATATGCTGGGATAGGCGATGAGCCCATCCAGTCTTGCGCAGCTTGGCCTGGATGGGCTGTTGCGCTTTCGGGGTGGCATTTATCGTTGCGCTATCGGCAAGGGCGGCCGGCGCGCCGATAAGTGTGAAGGTGATGGCGCGACACCGATAGGATTATTGCCGCTTCGCCGCGTGCTGTATCGCGCGGATCGTCTGGCACCGCCGCGCGGGGCGGTGCCCGTCGCCCCCATAGCACCTGATGATGGCTGGTGTGATGATCCGACGCACGCCGATTACAATACGCAAATCCGCCTGCCGCATCCGGCACGGCATGAAGAACTTTGGCTGGCTGATGCGATTTACGATGTGATTGGCGTGTTGGGTTGGAATGAAGCGCCGGTCGTGCGTGGGCGCGGAAGCGCGATTTTCCTGCATGTGGCCCGGCCCAACTTTAGCCCGACCGAGGGCTGCATTGCGCTGGAGCAGCGCGATTTCTTGCGGGTACTGGCCGAAGGCCTGACCGCGATTGAGGTTATGGCGTGACATGCACGACATCAGGTGTTGCCACCTGATGTCGTGGCAAGGTGTGATGTTCAGCTTCTGACCAGGTTGCAGCCGCCCTCATTCAAGGGACGGAAGGCCTTATCGGCTTCGGTTGTTTGCAAAAGCTTGTAGTAATCCCAGGGACCGCGGCTTTCTTCGGGCTTTTTCACCTCAAACAGGAAAGAAGGGTGAATCTTCCGCCCATCCGCGCGAATGGAGCCAGGGCCAAAGGCGTCATCATCCGTTGGCATCGCCTTCATGCGCGCGACCGCCGCCGCACCATCGGCCTTGGCGGCGGCAACCCCCATATCCGCCACGGCCTTCAAGTAATGCAGCGCGCCGGCATAGGTGCCGGCATGGGTGCTGGCAAAGCCCGCATTGCCGATAGCGGGCCTGATACGCTGCGTGAGTGCGCGGGTGCGATCATTCAAATCCCAATAGAAGCTTTCCGTTACGATCAGCCCCTGCGCGGTGCTGAGCGAGAGTGAATGCACTTCCGTGATGAACAGCAACAATGATGCAAGGCGCACGCCCCGCCGATTAAGCCCGAATTCAGCCGCCTGTTTCACGCAATTGATTGTATCCGTCCCCGCATTGGCAAGACCGATCACATTGGCGCGGCTGGCCTGCGCCTGCACCAGGAAGGATGAGAAATCGGAGGTCCCCGGAAAGGGTGTGCGCACCGAACCCAAGACCCGCCCGCCGGCAGCACGCACAAAGCCCGCCGTGTCGCGTTCCAGCGCATGGCCGAAGGCGTAATCGGCGGTAATGAAGAACCAGGCATCGCCGCCGGCGCGCACGGTGGCGCCCCCCACCGAATTGGCCAGCATCCAGGTGTCATAGGTCCAATGCACCATATTGGGTGAGCAGCGCGCGCCGGTCAGATCCGATGTCGCCGCCGAACTATTGATATGCACCTTGTTCTTTTCGCGGCAGATATCATTGGCGGCGAGCGCGACCGAGGATGTGGCGACATCCACCAGGCAATCCACGCCATCACGATCAAACCATTGGCGCGCGATATTCACGCCGACATCGGGACGATTTTGATGGTCCGCAAAGACGATTTCCACATTGAAGCCGCGCTGGCCAAAATCCTGCACCGCTTGCCGTGCGGCGGCGATGGAGGTGCTGCCGGTGACATCGCGATACATGCCGGACATATCCACGGGCAAACCAAGCTTGATGGTATTGGCCGCCTGCGCCTTGGCGCTACGCCAGGGCAGCCCCCCCAAAGGCGCGGCTGCGCCAGCCTTCAGAATATCTCTTCTGTTCAAAGTCATTGTCTTCTCCCTAAAGGGCGATCTGATGTCGCCGCGGGGGAAGCTTGGACCGGAAAAGTGGGAGGAGTCGAGACCCGTTCAAGGCCAGGAACAGGTATCGCAGGAGGTGAAATAAGCTCGACCGGAAGTGATCAATCAAGCCTGACTGCTTCAGGCCGAGCGGATGCCATCACTTGACGGGGATGTTAGTGGCGTCTGCTTTCTTGCCCATCAGGGTCTCCCGGATTTTGTTTTCTAACCATTCCAATATCGGGTCGAAGGCATACCCCAAGGCAAAAGCAAAAAGCGGCAGTGAGAAGGAGATGTTCTGCAAGGTCATGCTGTTCGGGGTGATGACATCGCCACCACCTGTCCAAACAAGGCCCAGCAATCCCCCCAAGGCGAGTGGCATGAGCAATCTGGCAAAGGTGGCCATGCCGGCATCTTCGAGTATTGATTGCGCCTTCTGACGTTGACGCAGACGCAACAGATAAATGGAGGCGCCAAGCAAGGCCAAAAAAGCGGGAAGGACATGGTTTGCCATCAGCGTCAGAACTGTCACCGTGCGACGTTCCGAACGCTCCCAGTGATAGACGGGGGTTCCTTCCTTTGCGTCTTTGTCTGATATTTCGCTGCATTCGCCGTAGTTGAGTGCTTTTGGGTCCTTCTTGTGCTGTGTCCAGGACACCAATGGCTTCATGATTATGAGGGTCGCCCAATCCTGCGTTACATGGCAGTTCCATGTCCTGAGCCGGTCAAACAGGATTTGTTCTCGGATCTTTTGTTGTACAAGCGCCGAACATAGCCCTCTAGCTTCGGGTGTTTTAGGCGCCTGATGAGGAAAGACGCCCGGAATATCGCATAGTGGTCCTGGTGCTGAAGTGTCAGTCTCCCCCACTTTTGGAACACGCACGAAATTATCCTCTGCCTTCAGAAGGTTGAGGCGACCATAGACCTCGTTCGCGCCCGCTTGTGCCTGCCTTGTCTGGCTTATCAGGCTGCGTGCCTCATCCACCCGCCAGAAGACAGCAACCGAAAAGAACATGGCCACGAGAAGCAGAAGCAAGAGAATCCAATCAACAGAGCGCAGGAAACCTCGCCGCGAATTGCGTATTGTCTGCGAGGTGGCAGGCGCCGCAAGCCGCGAGAGCGAGTCCACAAGCAGCACAAGGCTGCGTAATCCATCGGGTGCCGCAGCGATTTCCGACGGTGATTGCCGCAACGGTTCAAGCGAAAGGCTCTCTATTCCCGTCATGGCGCCGCCAGCCTGCGCGGCATCGCCCTCACCCAACGCCGGGATGAAGCGCCTTTCGGTCCGCTTGGTCAGGTGATCCAACAACAACAACCCATCGCGCTGAAATTGCTCAATCTGGTGCAGCAAGGCGATGGGAGGCTTCCGACGATAGGCCGGGTCAAGCTCATAATTGGGCAGCGTGACTGAAACTTCGGACATGGCTCATTTCCTGGGGTGGAGGGCGCATAGGGATTAAGCCTAGATCCCCTCCATACAGGAATGCAATTATTACAACCGAGCCAGAAACGCCTCGACCTGCGGCCGAGCCGCGACGCCACCTATTCCACCGGCTTCTTCCCGCCCCCCATCGGCGTTTCTCGCACAAAAAAGGGCAGCGCATGACCTGGCAGCAGCCCGCGCAGCGCCGCCATCAGCGCCAGGCCATCAACCTCTGGCACCTGAAACCGCGCCGTGCCAGGCGCTGGGTCCAGGCTATGCAAGTAATAGGGTTTGATACGGTTGCGGATCATCGCGCGCAGCAGCGCTTCCAAAGCGGGCGCCGCATCATTCACCCCGCGCAGCAAGACCGTTTGCCCAAGCAAAGGCACCCCAGCCTCTGCCAGCCGCGCCAGCGCTTGCGCGGCATCAGGCGTGAATTCGCGCGCGTGGTTGGCATGCACCGCGATGAACACCGGCTTCGTTTGCCGCATGGCGGCAACCAGCGCCCCCGTCACCCGCGCAGGATCAGCCACCGGCACCCGCGTGTGGATGCGCAGTGTTTCAATATGCGCCATGCCTGCCAGCCGCCCAAGTATTTCACCCAAGCGCCGGGCAGAAAGCATCAGCGGATCACCCCCGGTCAGGATCACTTCGCGGATAGCGGAATTGCGCTCAAACCACAGGAGCGCGCTTTCCAACTCCGTTTCCGTCAGCACACCGCCATCGGGGCCAACCTTTTCGCGGCGAAAGCAGAAGCGGCAATAGACCGGGCAGGCGAGCAAGGGTTTCAGCAGCGCGCGATCCGGGTAGCGATGCACAACTCCCTTCACCGGCGTGAAGGGCGCATCCGCGGTCGGGTCTTCCAGCTCATGAGGGGCAGAGATCAGCTCCGCCGCATCGGGGATATATTGCAGCCCGATCGGATCGGCGGGATCACCTGGGGTGATGAGCGCTGCCATGGCAGGCGTGATGGCGGTGGCGTAGCGCGCTGCCACTTCTTCAAGCGCCGGCAGCATGGCTTCCGCCACTAGGCCAGCGTGCAGAAGATCTTGCGGGCTGCGGAGCGTGCGGCTCTGGTCTCGGGCGATTGGCTCGGGCATGGTCGGGATCGCCTAGAGCATTTTCAAGCCAAGTGGAATCACTTGGCGACTCGGAAAATGCGATCAAGTAAAGTAACCAGCCCTGAAAGCGCAGCAATGCCCCTGCCCCCTTGGCACCCGGAAGCCTTCGCCGCGCGGCTGCCCTTTCTGGAACGCCGCGCCAGGCTCACAGCCGAAACCCGCGCCTTTCTCACCGCCCGCGGCTACCGCGAAGTGGAAACCCCCGCTTTGGTGCCCGCCCCGGGGGCCGAGGTGCATTTGCGCGCCTTCGCCACAAGGTATGAGGCGCATTTGGGCCAGGGTGCATCGCGCGATCTTTGGCTCCGCACCTCCCCCGAATTGGCGTTGAAGCGCTTATTGGTGGCGGGCGCGGGGCCGGTCTTTGAATTGGCGCGGGTTTGGCGGAATGGCGAAATCTCGCCCCGTCATTCCCCGGAATTCACCATGCTGGAATGGTATCGCCCGGGGCTTGGCTTCGATGGCCTGATGGCCGAGACCGAGGAGTATATCCGCACCGTTTCCCCGCAAATCGTGGCGCATGGCGCGGTGACCACCGATCTCAGCCTGACGTTCGAGCGCATCACCATGGCGGAAGCCTTCGCCCGCTGGTGCAATGGGCTGGATATTCTGGCCACCGAGGGCGATGCGGCGCGGCTGCAAGCGGCGGCCCAGGCAGCCGGCTTCACTACCCGCGCGGATGAGGGGTGGGAGGATTTGTTCTTCCGCCTGCTGCTGGAACATATTGAACCGAATCTCGGGCGTGGGCGCGCGACCTTCCTGACCCATTGGCCTGCGCCGCAAGCAGCCCTCGCGCGGCGCGACCCGGCGGACCCGCGCGCGGCACTCCGCTTTGAACTTTTCGTGGCCGGCCTGGAATTAGCCAATGCCTTTGATGAGCTGACCGATCCTGCCGAACAACGCGCGCGCTTCATCGCCGATACCACCGAACGCCGCCGCATCAGCGGGGAGCGCGGCTGGGAGGTTGATGAGGATTTCCTGGCCGCACTGGAACACGGCATGCCCGCCACTAGCGGCATCGCGCTTGGCTTTGATCGGCTGGCGATGCTGGTGGCTGGCGCGCGTGAGATTGCCGATGTGATGTGGCTATAGCCGCCCTATCCGGCGCGGCGCAGCCTTGCCAGCATCGCGGCGCTTTCTTCCCGCGGCAGTGCGTAAAACACGAAAACATAAGGGTCTGAGGCTTCAAACACGGACGGATCGGGCGAAGCGCGCTGCATCGTCGCGCGGTCCAGATCGGCCATGGGGTGCCAGGCGCCGTTCAATTCGAAGAACACATCATAGCCCAACGCATCAAGATAGGCCGGCACGGCATAGGTGCTGCCTTGGCGGTGGCGTTCTTCCACTTCCAACGTCAGCACGGGGCGGCACCGCAACAAGGTCTCCCGTGCCCCGCGCAGGATTTCATATTCGGCGCCCTCGGCGTCCAGCTTGATGGCGGTTACATCGGTCAGCGCAAAATCATCCAGCCGGCGGAGCGGCACGGTGAAGCGTTCCACCGCAACGCGGGCCGAGACATGCGCCGCGTAATCCTTGGCCGTGCTGGCCCATTGTTCTTGCGCCACCCCATCCAGCACCGGCATGGCAAGGGTGATGCTGCCTTCATGATCGCCAAGCGCCAGATGGTGGCATTCCACATTGGCGGGTTCCTCGCCAAAGGCCGCCCGCAGCGCGGCCTTCAGCCGGGCAAAGGCGGTCGGCAGGGGCTCAAAGGCCAGCACGCGGCTGTCCGGCAGGCGCGCGAGCGGGATGGTCAGCAACCCATCATGCGCGCCGATATCCAGCAAAGTGCCGGGGCGATGCAGCAAGCGATGGAAATTATCCTCATCCATGACGATTTTTTCCCCTTTGGGCTGTTGCTTGGCCTATGTTAATCAAACCTACGTCCGAAAGAGCGGTTGGAGATAGAGAACAGGTGCCGATGATTCTTAGTCAGTTTATTTATACCTCGCGCCCCTTCGGTTTCAGTGGACCAATGCTGGATGACATCCTTACCTCGGCGCGCTGGCTGAATACGCGAGACGGCATCACTGGCGCCTTGATCTGCCGGGCCGATATGTACATGCAGTTGCTGGAAGGCCCGCGCACTGTAGTGAACAACACCTTCGCGCGCATCCTGGCCGATGACCGCCATGTGGAAGTGACCCTGCTTTATGTAGGCGATACGCTGGAGCGGATGTTCCCCGATTGGTCCATGCGCGATGACCCGCCGCAAAGCTGGATGTGGAACAGGGCCGAGGTGCGCGAAGGCGCCATGCAGGAAGCCAGCTCGGCAGCGGCCTTTTCCGTCTTCCGCCGCCTGTCGTGCCTGCCGCCGGAACGGCGCGCCATTTAGGCTTAATCCGCCGTCCAGCCGCCATCCACCAGCAGGGCTGAGCCCGTCATCAGCGCGCCGGCATCGCTCGCCAGCAGCAAAATGGCGCCCATAAGATCTTCCACCTGACCCACGCGGCCCAGCTTGATCTTGGCTTCCACCTGTTCCCGAAAGCCAGGCGCGGCCAGGAAAGGCTTGGTCAGCGGCGTTTCGATGAAGGTGGGGCAGAGCGTATTCACGCGAATGCCATGCGGCGCCAATTCCACCGCCATGGCTTTGGTGAGCCCCTCAATCGCCCATTTGGAAGCGCAATAAATCGTCCGATTGGGCGCGCCGACATGCCCCATCTGGGATGAGACATTGATAATGGAGCCAGGGCGCTTGGCCGCCAGCAGGCGCTTCACCACCTGCTGCGCCATGAAAAACGCGGCGCGGACATTGAGCCCCATGACCACATCGAAATCATCAATCGTCACATCAATGAAGGGCTTTGGGCGATTGGTGCCGGCATTATTCACCAGAATATCGAAGGGTTCGGCCTGCATGATCGCGGCTTCCGTTGCTGCCAGGTCGAGCACATCCAAGGCAAGCGCCTCTGCCGCGCCGCCCTTGGCGCGAATGGCTGCGGCAGCGGCTTCAATTTCATCGGCGCTGCGGGCCAGCAGAGTTACATGCGCGCCGTGATCGGCAAGCGCGGCAGCGGCGGCCAGGCCAATGCCGCGGCCAGCGCCGCTTACCAAGGCGCGGCGGCCATCAAGGCGAAAGCTTGGGGTACGGGGTAAATCCATGGGGGTAATTCCTGAAAACTTCGGCGTTGCTATCACAAGCCAAGTGCAGCGCGCCAATCCGCCCAGCGCACCAACCGCACACCCTGCCGGCGCGCGGCACGAAGCTCGGCGGCGCTGGGAAAGCCGCAATAGGGTAGTGGGGGCGCTACCTTGCCTTCCGCCCTGCCCTCTACCAGCGCGCGCAAGACATCCCCGATCATTGGCGAGGCAGCTTCATGCAGCAGCCGCGCGGCAGTGGAAGCGGAAACGCCAGGTGGCAGCGCATGGGCGCGCTGTGCCAGTACGTCGCCGGTATCAATGCGCGCGGCGATGCGATGGATGCTGATGCCGGTCGCCCCCGGCCCTTCCCGCAAGGCCCAAAAGGCCGGGATCGGGCCACGATGGCGTGGCAGCAGCGAGGGATGGATATTCACCCCACCCAGCGGCGCCAAAGCGAGCGTTTCCAGCGTAAAAATCTGATCGAAATGAAAGGATAGAACAACATTAGGCCGCGCTGCCTGCAACGCCGCGTGGCAGGCAGCGCCATTCACATCCTCAACATCAAGCAAAGCAGTCCCATGCGCCCGCGCGAAATCCACAAGGCCATGTTGCCCGCGCAAACGCGTAACTAGGGAAGGCAGTGCGAAATTGACGAAAAGATAGGGCAGGAATCGCGGGCCGGAGTGGCGGAGATGCCGCCAGAATTGCCCAAAAGCGCCACCCGCCGCAGCGCGATAGGGTTTTGATCGCCCAATCAGCACAAGCTCCGCCGCATAGGCCTCAGCAAAGGCCCGCACGGCAGCGCTGCTCGCCAGGCTTTCCAGCGTGAATAACGCGATGCGCAGCGGCGCCTTATTCACCCCAAGCGCCGCCCGATTTCAATCGGCTGCCGTCGCATAAGGAATATTACGCCCGCCATAGCGCCTCAGGCGGATATTCGCCTGTTCCGCATGGCCCGCGAAACCTTCCAGCATGCAAAGGCGTGAGCAATACTCACCGATCATCACCGAAGCCTCATCGGTCAGCACGCGCTGATAGGTGCAGGTCTTCATGAATTTGCCGACCCAAAGCCCGCCCGTATAGCGCGCTGATTTTTTCGTGGGCAAAGTATGGTTGGTGCCGATCACCTTATCGCCATAGGAAACATTGGTGCGTGGGCCCAGGAACAACGCGCCGTAATTCGTCATGTGTTGCAGGAAGTAATCCGGATCGCGCGTCATCACCTGCACATGTTCGGATGCGATGCGGTCCGCTTCTGCCACCATTTCATCTTCGCTGTCGCAGATGATGACCTCGCCATAATCTTCCCAGGCTTTGCGAGCGATGGCGGCGGTGGGCAGGATTTTCAGTAGCCGTTCAACCTCGGCCATTGTCTCGCGCGCCAGCTTTTCCGAGGTGGTGAGCAAGACAGCCGGCGAATTCGGGCCGTGTTCCGCCTGGCCCAAAAGATCGGTCGCGCAAATCTCACCATCCACGGTCTCATCAGCGATAATCAGGGTTTCCGTGGGACCTGCGAAAAGATCAATGCCGACGCGGCCATAAAGCTGGCGCTTGGCTTCCGCGACAAAGGCATTGCCGGGGCCGACGAGCATATCAACCGGCGCGATGCTTTCCGTGCCCAAAGCCATGGCGCCCACTGCTTGAATGCCGCCCAGGCAATAGATCTCATCCGCACCGGCCAGATGCTGCGCCGCCACAATGGCGGGCGCGGGCCGGCCTTCAAATGGCGGCGCGCAGGTGATGATGCGCTTGCAGCCCGCGACCTTCGCCGTGACTACCGACATATGGGCCGATGCCAGCAGCGGATATTTGCCGCCAGGCACATAGCAGCCGACGGAATTGACCGGGATATTGCGATGGCCCAGCACCACGCCAGGTAGGGTTTCCACTTCAATATCGCGCAAGGCCGCCTTTTGATGTTCGGCGAAATTGCGCACCTGGGTCTGCGCAAAGCGGATATCTTCCAGATCGCGCGGCGTGAGTTGGTCCAGGCAGGCCTGGATTTCGCCCTCGCTCAGGCGGAAATTCTGTCGGTCCCATTTGTCGAAGCGGATGGAGAGTTCGCGCACCGCGGCATCACCGCGCGCCTTGATATCGGCCAGAATGCCCTCAACCGTCGCGCGCACCTTGGCGTCATCATCCGCCACCGCATCCGCATCCCGGCCCCGCTTCAGGAAACGCGCCATGTTCTACTCCTTTCCAGCTTCTCCCCCGTGCTTGAAGCCCGGGGGGCAGGCAGTCAAGCGGAGCATTTTCAAGCCAAGCGGAATCGCTTGGCGACTCGGAAAATGCGACCAGACAAAAACCCGTTTGACCCAGGGGCATAACGGGGGAAGTATTCCCACATGAACGCAGCCGAATTGCTCGCCCCCATTGTGGGGCCGAAGAATTGCCTCATTGAGGATGCCGATATCGCCCCTTACGCGGTGGATTGGCGCGGAACCTATCGCGGCACGCCGCGCGCCGTGCTGCGCCCGGGCTCGGTTGAGGAGGTTGCGGCCTCCGTCCGCGCCTGCGCCGCCGCCGGGCTTGCCATTGTGCCAGCCGGCGGGCGCACCGGGCTTTGTGGCGGGGCGGTGGTGCAGGATAACGGACCGCCCGCAGTGGTCATGAGCCTGGAACGGCTCAACCGCATCCGCGATGTGGATGCGAAGGATTTTTCGCTGGTCGCGGAAGCGGGCTGCATTATCCAGAATGTGCAGGAAGCGGCAGCGGCAGCGGGCCGACTTTTCCCGCTTTCCTGGGGCGCGCAGGGCTCGGCCATGGTGGGCGGCGCGCTTTCCACTAACGCGGGCGGCATTCGCACTATTCGCTGGGGCAATGCGCGCGATCTGGTGCTGGGCTTGGAAGTGGTGCTGCCCGATGGGCGGGTGCTGAATGATCTGCGCCGCGTGCGCAAGGACAATAGCGGCTATGCGCTACGCCATTTGTTCCTGGGCGGAGAAGGCACACTTGGTATCATCACGGCTGCCGCGCTGCGCCTGGTGCCGGCGCTGAAGCGGGTTGAGACCGCCTTTGTCGCCGTGCCATCGCCCGATGCGGCGCTGTCCTTGCTGTCGCGCATGTTGGAATCGGGCGCGGATGTGATTGCCTTTGAATTGATCCGCAAGGAATGCATGCAGGTGGTGGAACGCTTTGGGCTGCGCACGCGCATGCCGATGGCGCTTGAGAGCCCCTGGTATGTCATGGTGGAAATTGCCGCCGCGCATCCTGCCGTGCCGCTCAAGGAAATGCTGGAAGATACTTTGGCGGAAGCGGCGGAAGCGGGTGATTGCACCGATGCGGTGCTGGCCACCAATGAGGATCAGCGCGCTGGCTTTTGGCGCATTCGGGAAGACTACCCTGATTGCCAGCGCCGCAACGGGCCTTATGTCGGCACCGATACCGCCGTGCCGGTTTCCGCCGTGCCGCGCTTTCTAGCGCGCGTTGAAAAGGAATTGGTGGCTGGCTGGCCAGAAGGCGAGCTGTTCATGATCGGCCATGCGGGGGATGGGAATATCCATCTTGGCATGGGGGCGCCGAAGGGCATGGACTACAAGGATTGGGCTTCTCGTGCGGCGGGGCTTGAAGCGCTGGTCAATAGCATCGCGGTGGACATGGGCGGCAGCTTCAGCGCGGAACATGGCATTGGCCAATCCAAGCGCCACGCCATGGCATCGCTGAAGGACCCGGTGGCACTGGATGTGATGCGCGCCATCAAGGGCGTGATTGATCCGGAAAGCCTGATGAATCCGGGCAAGATGCTGCCTGGATAGGCATCAGGTCAGGGGCGCGCCAGCAGCCGTTTCGCCTCGGCAAGGCAAGCGACGTGATCCGCCACGCAGCCGCCTGCGATCCAAAAGGCTTCAACCCGCGCCAATAACGCGCCAAGCGCGGGGCCGGGGGAAGCACCCTCCGCCAAAAGATCACGCCCTTGCAAGGGAAAAACCGGCGCGGCTTCGGCGTGCAACGTGGCACGCAGCGCAGCGCGCAGTGGTCCGGTACCTTCGCGCGCATCTGCCAACCACAGCGCGGCTTCTTGTATCTCCAAAGCCACCGCGTCATGCCGTGCGCGCCAGCGGCGAAATTCTGCTGCGTCAATTTCCGCGCTGGGTATAGCGGCTTCCTGCAAGAAACGCAGGGCGCGTGTCTCTGCGCCTGAAAGCTTCAAGCGTGCGGCAAGCCCCGACGCCGCACCGCCCAAAGCTGCCAACCGCAGCAAGGGTTCCGCCGGCGCGCCGAGTTCCACCAGCCGTGCCAGGCAATCAATATCTGGTGCGGCGAACTCCGGCAGGATGGCGGGCAAAACGCCAAGCTCCGCCATCAGGCGTAGTGCCGGCACGGGTTCCGTCACCATCAGGATGCGCTTGATTTCCATCCAGATACGCTCAACGGAAAGCCGCGCGAGGCCGGGGATAGCCGCACCAATCGCATGCAACGCCGCCGCATCCGGCGCGCCCTTGCCGTAGCGGGCGTGGAAGCGAAAGAAGCGCAGCAGCCGCAGATAATCCTCAGCCAAACGCGTGGCGGGATCGCCAACAAAACGCACCAGCCCAAGCGCCAAATCTTCGCGCCCGCCGAAATAATCATGCAGCACGCCATCCGCGCCAAGCGACATGGCGTTGATGGTGAAATCGCGCCGCGCTGCGTCTTCGCGCCAATCTGTCGTCCAGGCCACTTCGGCGTGGCGGCCATCGGTCAGCACGTCGCGGCGCAGCGCTGTCACTTCAATCGGCTGATGATCCCACACTGCGGTCACGGTGCCATGCGCAAGGCCGGTCTCGAATACCTTGCAGCCGGCAGCGAGCAAGCGCGCCATGATTTCTTCAGGCGGGAAGGGCGCGGCGACATCCACATCCGCGACCGGCAGGCCAGCCAGCGCATCGCGCACCGCACCACCCACCGCGCGGCTGCCCGGCAGTGCCGCCAAGACCTTGGCGGTGGCGGGCGTGGTCAGGACTTCCGGAAGCTCCGCAAGGCGCTGTTCAGTGGCGCTCATCGCCGCGGCTCCATATGGCCGGGTGTGATTTCGGTGCCATCCATGCGGGCGGGGACATATTTCGATCCCGGCGCGCTGGCGCGTGACAGCCCATACCAGAGCGCGCCTGCCAGCATCAGCGCCGCACCGCATCCGGCCAACACCAGCAGCACGGTGCCGGGCTCGCGTTCAGGGTTCAGCCGGCGCCAGACGAAAAACGCCGCAAAGGGTGCGAGGAACAGCAGGGCTTCGATCAGATAGGGCACGGGCTGATTCTATCCCTAGAAGCCAAACATTCAATCTTCGCGCAGCACGGAAGCAAGCGTCACCAGCACGGAAGCGGTCGCCCCCCAAATATAATGTCGATCATGCGGCCAGACCCAGAATTCCCGAATCTCACCCCGAAATTCGCGCGACCGGCGTTCGGGTTTGGCGGGATCGGTCACATGCGCCAGAGGATATTCGAAGGTCTCCGCCACCTCCCCCGGATGAGGGGTCAGCGTAAAGGGCGGGCGCAGCAGCGCCACAACGGGCGTCACCAGATAGCCCGTGCCGGTCAGCAAAGGCGGCAATTCACCGACAATCTCCGGCAGGCCGGCATGAAGGCCAATTTCTTCCTCAGCTTCGCGCAGCGCCGCCGCCACCGGACTTTCGCCTTCTTCAAGCCGGCCACCGGGGAAGGACACCTGCCCCGCATGGGCCTTCAGATCAGCGGAACGCAAGGTCAGCAACACCGTCGGTTCCGGGTGCAGCACAATGGGCACCAGCACCGCCGCTGGTGTCATGCGCCCGCCTGCGCGCGCGGCGCGTTCCACATCTTCCCGCGGGGCGGGCCGATCAGCGCGGAGCCGGAGCGGGTCAGCAATGCGCGCTTGCAGCGCGGCAACGGTCAGCAGAAACGCGAATTGCCCGCTCACGCTTCCGGCATATCCAGGATGGGCGCTTCATCTATGGGAAAGAACATCCCTTCGCTCCAAACGCCAAGCACCTTGCGGCCTTCCATGATTTCAGCCTGCGCCAGGGCCACCAATTCATAGAAGACAGCACGATTGATCCGCGCCTCCAGCCCTGGGCGGACGGTGATATAGGGGCGCGGTTCGCGGCTGACGGGATCAAGATGCACGCGGATTGGGTGTTCCGCATCGGCGGTCACCATTTCATCCAGATTGGTGCGGAAGCTCAGGCATTGGCGCGATGCGCCATCACCGCAATCACAATGGCGCCAGAACAGTTCAACGGCGATGAAGGGCGCATCTTCAACTTCAATCCGCCCGCGCTCCACCGGCGTTTCCAGGATATAGGACCCATCCGGGCCGCGCTTCAGGACAGAACCGAATAGGCAGACCATTTCCTTCCGGGCAATTGGGCTGCCCCGGTAATACCAGGTGCCGTCACGGGCGATGCGGATGGCAAAGTCTCCGGCGTCATGTGGCTGGCGGGGCGCGCGCCCTTCCATCACATCGGCATGCGCGTGATTTAAGTCTTTCGCCGCATCCTGGAACGCCATAATCTTTTCTCTACCCTTGCCGTATGACCCCTTGCCACCCAACCTGACCTTAAGGCGGGGACGAGTCCGGAAAACAACCGCCTTGAATATAGGGAGCCTATCCCGCATGCGTGAAGGTGCTGAAGCTCAGGAAGCGACATTCCTGGTGCAGGAAGTTGAAAAACTGGGCCAGAAGCTGGCCTCCGTGAGGTCTGCCATCGGTGCGGCCATCTATGGCCAGGCCGATGTGGTGGAACAAAGCCTGATCGGGCTGCTCTCGGGCGGGCATGTGCTGCTGGTGGGCGTGCCTGGCTTGGGCAAGACCAAGCTGGTCGAAACGCTCGGCCGGGTGATGGGGCTGGATGCCAGACGGGTGCAATTCACGCCCGATCTGATGCCGGCCGATATTCTGGGCAGTGAGGTGCTGGAAGACCAGGCCGATGGCCGGCGGGGTTTTCGCTTCCTGAAAGGGCCAATCTTCTGCCAATTGCTGATGGCGGATGAGATCAACCGCGCCTCGCCCCGCACGCAATCCGCACTTTTGCAGGCCATGCAGGAACAGCGGGTCGCGATTGCCGGGGAAATCCACCCTTTGCCCAGCCCCTTTCATGTGCTGGCGACGCAAAACCCGATCGAACAAGAAGGCACCTACCCCCTGCCAGAGGCGCAGCTTGACCGTTTCCTTCTGGAGATCGCCATTTCCTACCCGGATGAGGCCGCCGAACGCGCCATGCTGCTGGCCACCACCGGCGCGCCGGAAGCACCGCCACCTCAGGCACTGACCGCTGCTGAATTGATGGCCGCGCAAGCGCTGATCCGCCGCATGCCGGTGGGCGAGAAAGTGCTGGAAGCGATCCTGAAGCTGGTGCGCGGCGCCCGGCCCGAAACCGCGAGCTTGCCGATTGTGCGCGACAGCCTGGCCTGGGGTCCCGGCCCGCGCGCGGCGCAGGCGTTGATGCTGGCGAGCCGCGCGCGCGCCGTGCTGGATGGCCGGCTTTCGCCATCGTTGGATGACGTGCTGGCTTTGGCGGAACCCGTGCTGCGCCATCGCATGGCGCTGAATTTCGCCGCGCGGGCGGAAGGGGCGAAGCTTGCCGATGTGATCGCCGCGCTGAAGGCTGATCTTGGCTGAGGCCGCTCATGACCTTGTAACAGCGCGGGCCGAGGCTCTCGGCGCCCGCCTGCCGCCTTTGGTGGTGCGCGCGGAACGCATTGCTTCGACGGTGATGCAGGGCGTGCATGGCCGGCGCCGCTCCGGCCAGGGGGACGCATTCTGGCAATTCCGCCCTTATTTGCCGGGGGATGCGGCATCGCGCGTGGATTGGCGGCAATCGGCGCGGTCTGACCGCGTCTTTATCCGTGAAACCGAATGGGAAGCGGCGCAAACCGTGGCCCTCTGGTCTGCCCGAGGCCCGGGGATGGCCTGGCGCAGCCGGGATACGCTGCCCCTGAAGCAAGAACGCGCTGAGATGCTTTTGCTGGCGCTCGCCGCGCTGCTGCTGCGCGGCGGGGAAAGGGTGCGCGGCTTTGGCGCGCCGCGCGCCTTTATTGGCCGCGCCGCGCTGGCGCCCTTGGCGGGTTTTCTGCCGGAACAGCCGAAGCAGCCCGCCGATCCCCGCCTGCCGCGCCATGCGCGCGTGGTGCTGTTCAGCGATTTCCTCGCCCCGCTTGAAGAAACCCGCGCCGCCTTGGCGGGTTTGGCGGCGCAGGGCCTGCGCGGGCATTTGCTGCAAATCCTGGACCCAGCCGAGGAAACCCTGCCCTTCGCCGGGCATATCCGCTTTGAAGACCCCTCGGGCGGCGCCCCCGCCCCGATACCCCGGACCGAGGCTTTGCGCGGTGCCTATCAGGCGGCGCTTGCTGCCCATCGAGAAGGCTTGGCTGCTGCAGCCAGCGCCATGGGCTGGAGCTTCGCTACCCATCGCACGGATCAACCGCCGGAACTTGCCCTACTAGCGCTGTTTCAGCGGCTGGAGGGGGCCTGATGCTGAGCCTCGGCCCCATCGGCTTTGCTGCCCCCTGGCTGTTGCTCGCGTTGCCTGCGCTGCCGGTGCTGTGGTGGTTGCTGCGGGTCACGCCGCCCGCACCAAAACGGCAAATCTTCCCCGCAACACGCATCCTGCGCGATTTGCGCCCCCTGGAGGCAACGCCGGCCCGCACGCCCTGGTGGCTTTTGCTGCTGCGCCTGCTCGTGGCGGGGCTGATCATTCTGGGCCTCGCCCGGCCCATCTGGCAGCCAAGCGCTGGCACTGGCCAATCCGGCCCGCTTTTGCTGGTGCTGGATGATGGCTGGGCCGCCGCGCCGGATTGGGCGCTGCGCATGGCTCATGCGCAGCGCATCCTGGAGGCTGCCAAGCGCGAAGCCCGCCCTGTCGCGCTGCTGACTACGGCGCCGCTTCAGGGTGAAGCCGATCCTCTGACTTTCCTGCCCGCCGAAGAAACCGCCGCGCGCTTGGCGGTGGTGCGCCCAAAACCCTGGGCGCCGGATCGCGCGGCGGCGTTGGCCGCGCTGAATGCACTGCGCGCCGCCAATCCGGGCGGCTTTGAAAGCCTGTTCCTGACCGATGGGCTGGAACATGGCGCCAGCGAGGATGCGGCGCCTTTCCTCAGCGCGCTTGCCGCTGCCGGGCCGCTGACCCTGCTGCAGGCGCCAGCCGAGCCCCGGCGCGTGATCGCTCCCCCTGTGCTGGAAGGTGATCGGCTGCGCATCAAGCTATTGCAGGCGCCGGTGGCGCTGCCCGGGCAGGTCGCGATCCTGGCGCGCGGCGGGGATGGCGCAAGCCTTGCGCGGGTGGAACTTGCCCTGCCGGCGGGTGCTGGTAGCGCAGAGGCTGCGCTGCAATTGCCAAGCGAAATCCGCAACCAGGTCGTGCGGTTGGAATTGGAACCGGAAGCCGGCGCGGCAGGCGTTTTCCTGCTGGATGAAAGCTTCCGCCGCCGCCCGGTGGGCCTCAGCGCCGCTGAGGATACTGGGGCGGATGCGCCGCTGATCGGCCCGTTATTCTATCTGCTACGCGCGCTTGATCCCTTTGCGGAACTCAGGCGCGGCACGCCGGAAGCGCTTTTGGCGCGCAGGCTTTCGGTGCTGATCCTGGCGGACCGCGAATTGGCGGACCCGAAGGAACGCGAAGCCCTCGATGCCTGGGTGCGGCAGGGCGGCACCCTGATCCGCTTTGCCGGGCCTCGGCTGGCAGCCAAGCAAGATAGTCTTTTACCCGTGCCTTTGCGTGCCGGAGAGCGCCAATTGGGCGGCATGCTCACTTGGGAAAAGCCGCAAACCCTGGCCTCCTTCCCCGATCATTCGCCCTTTGCCGGGCTGACCCCGCCCGCTGAGGTCACCATTGAACGGCAAGTGCTGGCCGAGCCTTCGCCGCGCCTGGCGGAACGTAGCTGGGCACGGCTCGCGGATGGCACACCCTTGGTCACGGCGGAGTCGCGCGGCGCGGGACGGATTGTGCTGTTCCATGTGACTGCTCAGGCGGAATGGTCGAACCTGCCGCTTTCCGGGCTTTTCGTGGATATGCTGCGCCGCTTGGTCTCCCTTTCCGCAGGCGTTGCGGCGGGTGAGGCGGATCAGCCCTTGGCGCCGCTCGAAACCCTGGATGGTTTCGGCCGGCTGGGCGCGCCGCCTGCTGGTGCCGCCGCCGTTTCTGCCCGCGCCTTGGATGAAACCCGTGCATCGCCCCGACACCCGCCCGGTTGGTATGGCCCGGCTGGCGCAGCCGGTGAGGCCGCCTATCGCCGCGCCTTGAACCTTTCGACCCATTTGCCCGCGCCGCGTCTGATGGCAGCGCCCCCAGCTTCGGCCCGCATGGAGGCCCTGGGTGGGGAGGCGGCAGAACGTGATTTGGGGCCATGGCTTTTGGCCGCCGCCTTCGCGCTGTTTTTGCTGGAGCTGATCGCGGCACTTGGCCTGCGCGGCTTATGGCGCCCACGGCGTTTTGCGCTGCCCGCGCTTTTGCTGCTGGCGCTGGTGCCGTGGCAGGTGAACGCGCAAGGCGCGGATGGCAGCGCTGCACTCGCCACACGTTTGGCTTATATCCGAAGCGGTGATGCGGCGGTGGATGAAACTTCGCGGAGCGGGCTTGCGGGGCTTTCTGATTTCGTCAATCGCCGCACGGCGGCGGCGTTGGCCGAACCCCATGGCGTGACGCCGGGGCAGGATGATCTTTCCTTCTACCCGCTGCTTTATTGGCCGATCCTGCCCGATGCGCCCACGCCAAGTGCGGCGATGGTAGCGGCGTTGAATGAATTCATGCGCCAGGGCGGCATCATTCTGATAGATACGCGCGATCAGGGCTCGGGCGAAGGCATGTCGCCTGGCGCGCGCGCGGCGCTTCGGCGTGTGACGCGGGATTTGGCGATACCGCCGCTGATCCCGGTGCCGGAAGACCATGTGCTGAACCGCGCCTTTTACTTGCTGAATGAATTGCCGGGGCGTTTTGCCGGCGGGCAGGTTTGGGTGGCGCGCGATCAGGACCGCGCCAATGACAGTGTAAGTCCGGTGATTATTGGCGGGCATGATTGGGCGGCGGCCTGGGCGATGGACCGCAATGGCCAGCACCCGCATGCGACGATCCCGGGCGGGGCGCGGCAGCGCGTGCTGGCGTATCGTTTCGGGACCAATCTGGTGATGTATGCCCTGACCGGGAACTACAAAGGCGATCAGGTGCATGTGCCGGCGATATTGGAGCGGCTGGGGAATTAGAGCATTTTCAAGCCAAGTGGCTTCAC